>CAZQUC010000015.1:9341-22737 GCA_964596095.1 uncultured Enterobacteriaceae bacterium | reverse complement strand
GAAAGGGCGGCACGGCGTGCGCGTGGTCCGCCACGTCGTCCGGTGGCACGGGCGGTTCCGGCGCGCGGGTTTGGCAGACGCGCGCCAGCCATCGCCGCGCGAAGCGGCGCAGCCATTCCAGGCCGGCGTCGGAGAATGCCTCTTCCCGCACGGCCAGCGCCAGCATCCCGGCGGCGTCGCTTTCGGCAAAGGCGGCGGCTACGGCGGCATCATCCGGCGTTCCCGAAAGACCCAGCCGTCCTTCGGGGAAACAAGACAGGGACCACGGCGCGGACTCCACGGCGCGAGTCTGGGCCGGCTCTCCCGAAAACGAAGGGAAAATTTGGAGTGCGGAGGCTTGCCTCCGCTCTTGAGTTCACCGGCTTGCCGGTGAGGAGGACCGGAGAGCGTCGGGAAAGAGTGACAGCCGGGAATTCGGGGGGTGCTGAGGAGTCCCGCCGCGAGGGGCAAGCCCCTCAACCCCCCAAAGCGGAGGCAAGCCATCCGCACTCCAAATCCAAATCGGAGGGGGGTGATCCGCGGAAGCGTTCCCTGCTTCAAGGCGCGCATTTTTGGAGCGCGGGTTCCGAGGGCTTGTCGTCCTGGCGGTGGACAGGACGCCCCCGCTACGACGCGGCCCGCATTTGACAAGCGGCGCGCACGGGCCATGTCATGCGCGTCATGGCGAAAACCTCATTCACACCCGAGCAAGTCAAGGAAGCCCTCCTGGTGGTGGCGAGCCGCATCATCGTCAGCGAGCCGGTGCTGTCCGAGGCGGACCGCAATCTCGGTGACGGCGATCATGGGTTGGGGATGCAGCGTGGCTTCACGGCGGCGCAGGAAAAGCTGGCGGCGTTGCCGGCCGGGGAATCTCTGGACAAGCTGTTTTCGTCAACGGGGATGGCGCTGATTTCTTCGATGGGCGGGGCGTCGGGGGCGCTCTTCGGCACACTGTTCCGTGATGGCGGCAAGGCGTTGGCGGGGAAGGAGAGTTTCGGCGCGGAGGAATTGGCCCTGTTCCTGGAAGCGGCCAACACGGGCGTGCAAGCCCGCGGCAAGGCCAAACCGGGGGATAAAACGATGATCGACGCGCTGGCTCCGGCCGCGGAGAAGGCGCGCGAGGTGTGGGACCGGCCGCTCCACGAAGCGCTGGCCGCTGTGGCCGACGCCGCCGAGGCGGGCAAGGACGCCAGCAAGGATTACGTGGCGGTCTTCGGCCGCGCGAAGAGTCTGGGCCAAGGCGCGATCGGGTTTCCCGATGCGGGCGCGCTGTCGGTGACGATCATTTTGCAAGCGTTGCGGGATTTCGCGACGGTGTAGCCGGCGGTCATTTTCGCCCGGGGCGCGGCAGGGAGTTGAGTCTTCCGGGGAATGGATCAGAATGCCTGTCGCATGAACAATCGATCAGGATGGCGTTCGCGCCGTGACTTTTTGGCTTTTTCGCTCGCGGCTGGCGCAGGGGTTATGCCCGCGTGTCGTCCCCACGAAGAACGGCCGCCAGCGGACCAGGTGGCGCTGCCTCCATTGCACGTGGTGGCCAGCACGCCGATCCTCGCCGAGCTGGCCGGCGCGGTGGCGGGGGAAACCCATGAAATCCACTCGCTGCTGGAGCGGGGCGAGCGGGCGACTTCTTTGGTGCGGACAGGGCCGCGGGAGACGGCTTTAATGTCGGCCGATGTCATCGTGGGGCTGGGCTGGGGATTGGAGGCGGCGTTGGCGCCGTCGGTGGAAAAGGCCGTGGCGGAAGGCGCGGTGTGGCTGGAGTTGGCCTCTTTCTTTCCGCCGGAGCGGCTGCTGCCGCAGGTGGGGGAGGGGACGGGGATCGATCCCCACGTCTGGCTGGACCCCGAATTGTGGAGGCTGGCGGTGGCGCCGTTGGTGGAGGCCTTCACCCGGTTGCGGCCCGAAAGCGCGTCCGGCTTCACCACGCGCGGCCACATGGCGCGCTTCGAGTTGGATGCCTTGGCGGAGGAAGTGCGCCACCGGGCGGAAGTCGTGGCGTCGTCCTCCCCGCGGCGGCTGGTGACGAGCAACGCGCCGCTGCGCTATGTGGGGCGTGTCCTCGGCGTAGAAGTGGAGATCGGCGAGCCGCCGCTGGCCCAGCGGATCGATCTCCTCGAAACATTGGCTCTGGACACCTTGAAGCCGCCGGGTCACGAAGAGGTGTCGTCCCGATACGAGGCACACGATCTTTCGACGTTGGGTGGCCTGGTCACCTGCGCCGCCGCCCTCATGCTCTCATGGGTGAAGTAGTGGGGGAGTTTTCAGTTTTCAGTTTTCAGTTCCGGCTCCGGTGTTGGCGCGGGATCGGGCGTGGTGTCTGCCGGGGGCGGTGCGGGCGGGCGGGGGGAGGTGGCCTCGCTGTTGAGGACCCAGCCGTTGGCGACAAAAGTGTCGATTTGCACCTGGTTCCGGCTGGCGCCCGAGTCGCGGAAGCTCACGCGGAGCGTCGGCAGGATGAGTGGCGCCCCTCCGAGCTTGGCTTGCAATTCCTGATGCAGCGGGCGGTTCCGGCGCACATAGCCGTAGATCGAATGCTCGCCGTCGGCGGAGACGAGCCGGTAGCAGGCCCAGTCGTTGGGGTTCTGAAAATCGAAATTGTAGTAGTCATCGGGAGTCAGCTTCACGCGCATGAGGAAACTCTGCGTCGGGCGGCGCGCGGCCAGTTCGGCCCACGGCACTTCGCACCAGCCGACGAAGGCTTCCCAGTCCACTTTGAAGCCGTCCCCGGCGCGCTGGAGGGCGATCAGTTTTCGCTGGTAATCGTCGATCTCGATTTCCGCCGCCACCAGATCTCCGTTGGTCTGGAAGGTTTTGTGATCGGGCAAATGGCGGACGAGCATCGGTCTCCACCCGGCCTCGCCGTAAAAATCCCGCATGAGCGGCTCCACCCGCGCGGGCTCGCGCACCACGCGGGCCATGTCTTCCAACGACGGCGCGGTGAGAAAGCGCTGGATGGTTTCTAACGCCAGCCTTCCGTCCTCTTCGGTCAGCCCGCCGGCTTCACGGCCGTCCGCGTCCAGGGCGGAGGGGTCCACGCGAGCCACCGGCACCGTCGGCGCATGTTGGAAAAAAAGGACTTTGATGGCCAGCGCGGCCCCCAGCACGACCACCAGCGCGGCGGCGACGCCGAGGGTAGCCCAATGAAGGCGTTGCAGGCCCCCGCGTTTTTTGGTTTTGGCATCCCAGCCCATCGCCTTGGTGCGCTTCGTTTTCCGTTTGCGGCGGCGGCGGTCCGAGGAGCGGAGTTCCTCGGTCGATTTCAAGGGATCGTGGAAGGAGGCCTCGCGCGGCGCGGGAATTTGCGGCTCCCATTGTTCTTTTTCATCGGAAAGAGGGGTGCCGACCACGAGATCCTGCCCGCGTTCGGAAGGAAGCGTGAGGAGGGGGGATGGGGCCGCGTCGCCGGGGGAAATGGCGTCGCCACAGGAGGGGCAGGTGACCGAGGTTTCAAACGGATCGAGTGGCACGCGGGTGCGGCAGGCGGGGCAGATGATGACACGAGGCGTCTCTGGCATCCTCCAGCATGCCCGCCGGGGTGGTGGCTTTCAACAAACAATAAAAATGTGAGGATTTTTTGGCATGCATGTGAATTTTATTAGATCATTTCGCGTCTCTGCTACGTAATCCGTCCATGAACTCCGGCGGTTTCTGTTTCCGGGTGGAAACGGGACGACGTTCCGGAGGCGTCCGTCGGTTCTGCCCATGATTCCCCGCCGTTCTGTTGCTCTATGAAAACTGTTCCCACTCTCTTCCGCGGCACCTTGCTGGCGCTGGCGGCGTTGTTGTTTTCCTCATGTGTCGTTTATGACGATTATTATGGAGATGGATATTATGGCGGTGGATACGCCAGTGGGGATTTTTACCTTTATGGCGGCACCCGCTACTACTACCCCGCGGCTTACCCTGCCTACACGGTGTGGTCGCCGGTGAACCGCCACTACTACGGGGGTCGTTATTACAGCTACGCGTGGTGGAACGATACACGTTACCGCCGTTACCGGAACGATCATCACGGACGGCACTATGACCGCGGCTATGCGCAGCGCGTGGACAGCCGTTGGGATCGCCACGACCATCGGGGGGATCGGGGGCGCGGCGGTGATCGCGGTCGCTCTTCCTCTTCCGCCACGGCCAACCGCTATCGCCCGGCTGCGCCGCCGGCCGCCGTGCGCCGCCCTCCCTCGATTTCGCGCCCCCACGACTCGGGACGCCGACCGGGAGTCCACCGCGTCAATTATGAAAATCGGAGCCGTGAGGTGTCTCGTAGCGGGGGGGATCGTGGCTCGCGTGGCCGGGAAATCCAGCGGAGCAGCGGAGGAGACCGTGGCTCGCGCGGCCGCGAAATCCAGCGGAGCGGCGGCGGTGACCGTCGTCCGGCGGCGGTTTCCCGTTCGTCGGGATCCGAAGGCCGTTCCGGTGACAAAGGCAAGCGCGGTCGCTGACCGACGGCGTTGCGATCGGGTGGTAAGTTCGTAAAATATCGAACTACTATCAGGGATTGGCCTCATGTCCCTCCAGTCGCGCGGCGCGTTGACTTCCCGCGCCGCGCGCCTACGATGGCGACGGTTGGGCTTCTCCTGAAGCCGATAAAAAAATGCACACCACATCCAAGGCTCTCGATAAGGGCTTTACGTCTTCCGCTCCCGGTTATTGGGCGGGTGTTTCCCCCGAAGACTGGAACAACTGGGCTTGGCAACTCCGCCATCGCGTCACCAAACTCGCTCAGTTGGAGGAACATCTGGTTCTGACCGAGCCGGAGCGCGCGGGCGTCCTCCTCACCGGCAACAAGCTGGCGATGGCGATCACGCCGCATTTTTTCAATTTGATCGATCCGCTGGACGCCGATTGCCCGATCCGCCGCCAGGTCATCCCGCGCATCGAGGAAAGCTGGGACGATCCCGATGAATTGACCGATCCGTGCGGCGAGGACAGCCACATGCCGGTGCCGGGCTTGGTGCACCGCTACCCGGACCGCGTGCTCTTTCTGGTCACCGACCGTTGCGCCAGCTATTGCCGCTACTGCACCCGCAGCCGCGTGGTCAGCGGCGTGGGGGAACAGGAATTGCACACCGAATTCGATGCCGCGTTCCGTTATCTGGAGGAGCATACCGAAATCCGCGACGTGCTGCTCTCCGGTGGCGACGCCCTTTTGCTCTCGGACGGGCGGTTGGAGAAGCTGCTCTCGCGCTTGCGGGCCATCCCGCACCTGGAGTTCCTCCGCATTGGCTCGCGGGTGCCGATCTTCCTGCCCCAACGTATCACTCCGGAACTCTGCCGCATGCTGCAACGCTTTCATCCTCTGTGGATGAGCGTCCACGCCAATCATCCGAAAGAGCTGACGCTGGAGGTGAAAGAGGCGTTGGGACGCTTGGCCGACCATGGCATTCCGCTCGGCAACCAGAGCGTGCTCCTGCGCGGGGTGAACGACGACGTGGAAACCTACAAATCGCTCGTCCACAAGCTCCTCATGTGTCGCGTCCGGCCGTATTATCTCTACCAGTGTGACCTCATCCAAGGCTCCTCCCACCTTCGGACCAGCGTCGCCAAGGGGTTGGAAATCATCGAGGGCCTGCGTGGGCACACCACCGGTTACGGCGTGCCGCAGTTCGTCATCGACGCCCCCGGCGGCGGCGGCAAAGTGCCCGTCAATCCCGATTACATCCTCCAGCGCAACCACTTCCGCACCATGGTCCGCAACTATGAAGGGAAAGTATTCGAATATCCCGAACCGGGCCGTGGAGGGAATACCGGCCGGGAGGAGATCCCGCTTTCACCCGGCACGCTGGAGTGGTCGAGCGCGAAACGCTGGTGATCCGTCTCATCAGCCTGCCGCAGGGTGCATCCGGTTCACTTCCGTTGGACTTGAACGCCAGTCTGACGTAACCTCTCCCGAAAAGACCGATAAAAATAAGGGGAGGTGCCCGGAGAGGATGGCCCTTTGATGCCGGTTCGGGCAGGCCCGGCGCGTTTTTCTCACGCCGCCGCCGCGGAATTTTTTTTGCGACCGCCGCCATGAAACCACGGTTTCTGAAACCGGGCGGTGAAAAAAGCGTCTCCATTGGATTGGATACTGCTTTGAGTTCAAGTTGCGCTCTGCCCAATGATCTGCTAAATAACGACGCCCCCCAACATTTGATCGGCGCGGGTTCACGGGAATATTCACACCAGCGACACCTGTAGTTGCAAAAATAAATATAGTTAATGCGCACATCAACTGTCAAATTTATTCATGAAACACGGCGAAAATCTGTGACACTCTCTCGTTCCTCGACGTGCCGACGCAAGGCGGCGCAGGAAGGGAGGGGAGGCGATGGCGTCGTTTCGACGAGCGTCCCGTTCGGCCGTGATCTCGCGGTTTTCTGCTCCCGGTGGTGGTGTGTGTTCCTGTGGATGCCGGCCATGGCCGCGGCAGTCGAGGTATCCGCTCCAGTGGACCAGGAAGAGGCGACCGCTTCGGCGGCCGTTGCCGACGATCAGGCGCAGCAGGGAGTCGGATCCGCCGCCGATGAATCCGCGATTTCTTCGGAAGATGACGACCTGCTCCGGCCCGCTTCCGAAGTCGCCGAGGGAGGGCTGACCGAAGCTGGCGCCGAGCAAGTCGCGGCGCAATCGTTGGAGGAAAGCTCGGAATCAAAGTTGTTTTCCTTCCGATTGGGGCTCTCCGCGTTCTGGGACGACAACATTTTGCTTGATCCCTCGGGACAGGAAGAATCCGATTTCGTGTTCCGGCCGCGAGGCGGCTTGACCTTGTTCTTTGGAGAGCAAAGCAACAATTGGCTGGCTTTGTCTTATGATGCGATCGGAGGCATTTATCTGGACCATGATGAGTTGAATTATTTGGATCATGACGGAAGATTGCGCGGCCAATGGCGGCTCGCGCAGGGAAGTGTGGGCCTCAATGCTTCGTTTGCGCAGTTGAACGGCCCGGACAGGGAAAGTGGTTTGGTTTTTGAGCGCAACTCCTATGTCGCGGAAGTGTTTAGTTCGCACGATGTCGGCGGCAAGTCTGTCCTGACGACCCGGCTGGGCTATCGGGGCTATTATCCCGAGATCGGTCGGTCCTCCGATCAATACAAAGGTCGTTTGGGATGGGGTTATAAAGTCACCCCGAAGACCACTTTGGGTCTCGCCGGAGCCTATCTGCTGCTGCAAACCGAAAACGCTTCGGACCAGACTGCCCAACATATCTTGTTTACCGCCACCCACGAAGCGACGGAAAAATTGCATTTCTCTCTCGATGCCGGTGTTGAATTCCGCCAATTCGAAGGAGCCGATGCGGTGGACGACGACACGGCGTTTGTCTTTGAATTGGAAGCCTCCTATCAGCTCCGGGAGCGGACTCGCTTGGGCCTGTCCGGCAGCCGGTCGAGCTTTTCCTCTTATTCCTTGAGCAACACCCGCCGCGAAACCACCGCCATGACCGCGAAGCTGGAGCAGCAGATCGGCCGCCGCTTCGCGTTCGAGCTCAGCGGCGGCTATGAGCGCGAGGAATATCTGCCCACCCGTCGGAGCGTTTCCTCCAACCGGGAGGACGATTACTGGTTCGCCCGCGCCGCCTTATTCTACCGTCCCACTGCGGATGTCTCCCTCGGTATCTATTACGAACATGCCGACAACGATTCCTCCAATCCGAACCGCACCTACGAGGCGAACCGGGTGGGTATGCAATTCAATCTCTCTTTTTAAGGCCCGGATTTTCATCTGACACCCACTCCATCATCAATGAAAGCCAAATCATTAGCTGCCGCACTGATAGCCTTCCTTTTCATCTGCGTCCCGAACTTTCTCCGCGCCCAAGAGGCGGCGGCCTCTTCCCACCGTTTGGGAGCCCAGGACGTGATCGAGGTCAATGTTTTCCGTGAACCCGACCTGACCATCAGAATTGCTTTGGACAAGGAAGCCAAAGCCTCGTTGAACCTGATCGGCGAGGTTTCGCTGGCCGGCATGACCACCGAGGAAGCCGGCCGGATCATCGCCGCCCGCTACAATGCCGAATATCTGGTCAATCCCAAAGTCAGCGTCTCGTTGGTGAAGGAGGCCCGAAAAACCTTCACTGTCATGGGGGCGGTCAACAAGCCCCAGTCATATTATTTTCCGGAAGGCCAGAACGCCATCTCTCTGCTGAAAGCCGTGGGGATGGCGGGCAGTTTCAGCCGCCTTGCCAACAAGAAGAAACTTTATGTCACCCGCGCCGGCCGGGCTCAGCCGATCGTCGTGGACGGAAATGCCGCCGGCACTTTCCAGATTCGGCCCGATGACGTCATTGAGGTGAAAGAATCGATATTTTGAACCATTAACCGCCAGGCTCATCCGCCGTGAAGTCATGATCGATACATGGCACCCCGGCGATTCATCTGGAATTCCCTAGCGCTTTTTTTAGACCCTTCCCCCCATCCCGACTATGAATTTTCAACATTATTTTTATCTTTTTTTACGTTATCTCTGGCTGCTCGTGCTGGTCTTCGCCCTCGCGTTGGGCGGAGCATGGGCGTGGCTGAGCCGCCAGGTTCCGCTGTATGGTTCGCGCGCGGTGTTGGAGGTGCAGACGGAAGCGGCCAAGGTTGTCAATATTGAAGAGGTGCAGGAGCGTCGGGTGACCAATCTGGAGGCGCTTAACACCGTGGTGCAATCGCTGACCAGCAATTCGGTGATGCTCGCCGCGGCCAAGACCACGGGATGGGATGAATGGGTCGCCAAAGTCCAGGGTGAAAGCGACGTCACTCCGACAGCCAGCCAGATCGCCGAAGCGGTCCGTGACAACGTCAAGGTGACCTTGAGACGGAACACCCGGCTGGTCGATGTGGAAACCACGCACGAAGAGCCGGAAAAAGCCCGCCAGTTGGCCGCCAGTGTCGTCAGCGGCTACGCGGGCATTCAGGATGCCGACCGCTCGGACGTTCGTAAAGGGGCCAATACCTTCCTTATGGAGGAAGTGGAGAAATTGAAGACAAAGCTGGAGGAGTCGGAGAACAAACTCGCCCAATACCGGCTGGAACACAATGCCGTCTCGCTGGACGAGGGACAGAATATTGTGACGGAACGGCTCAACGACCTGAACAAACAAGTCACCGAAGCCAGCACCAAACGGGCGACCATCGAAGCCGATTTGAAAGCGCTCGAGCAATTCAAGCCGGGCGATGTGGCCGGGTTGATGAGATTGCAAAGTGTGGCCGCGCTGCCGGAGGTGGTCGAATTGCGCCAGGCCTTGCAAACCAAGGACAGCGAATTTGCCGCGCTCAAGGAACGTTATCGCGCGAAACATCCCGCCTACATTTCCATGGTCGGCCAACTGGCCGAATTGCAAGACAAGCTCAAGACCGCGGTGAGCCGCGCCGGCGACACGTTGCGCCAGCAATTCGCCACGTTCGAGGAAACGGAGGCGAAACTCAAAGCCATGCTCGCCGAAGCGGGGGAAAGGGCGCTGGAATTGGAGAAGCTGTCCATTCCATACAAGGCATTGCAACGCGAAGTCGATACCGACAAACAACTCTACGCCGCCGTGTTGACCCGGCTCAAAGAGACCGGCGTCACGCAGGAGTTGTCGGTGAATCCCTATCGCCTGATCGAGGAGCCGCTGGTCGGCAACGACCCCGTCAGCCCTCAAAAACTGAAAATCATGGCTATCGCTTCCTTTCTGGGGCTGGCGCTGGGGGTGGGCTTGGTGCTGTTGTTGGACCAACTCGACTCTTCTTTGAGAACCGTGGACGAGGCGGAGGAACTCTTTGAACTGCCGGTGCTGGCCGCCGTCCCGGAAAGTGATGAAAAACATGATAAAGATTCCCGCATCGGCTTTGTAATGGCCGAAGACTCCGGCAAGTCCGGCAGCTCGCAGGCCGAGGCGGTGCGCACGATGAGGGCGTCGCTTTCCCTGCTCGGCGATGAGGCGCAGCGGCGCATCATTCTCATCACCAGTTCCATCCCCGCCGAAGGGAAAACCTTCTGCTCCAGCAATTACGCCCTGTCGCTCGCCCAGCAGGGGCTGAAAACCCTGGTCATCGACGCGGACTTGCGTCGTCCCGCGTTGAGCGGTCTTTTCGTGACGGACAAGCAGCGGCGGAAAGACGATCAATATCGCGGCTTCAGCGATCTCATCAGCGGCCTCTGCGATGTTAAACAGGCCGTCCGTGCGACGCCTTACGAAAACCTGTGGGCGTTGCCCGCCGGACGTCGCGCGCCGAATCCGGCGGAACTGTTGGCCCAGAATAAAACCGGCCAACTGATCGAGCAACTGGCCACCCACTTCGACCGGATCGTCATCGACAGTGCGCCCATCAATGCCGTGGGTGACACGCTGTCCCTTACACCCTACGCGCACGCCGTGTGCGTCATCGTCCGTTACGGCAAGACGCCGCGGCGCGCAGTCCGCCGGGCCTTGCAGCTCTTGGACAAGGCGGGTGCTCGGCTCGCCGGTCTGGTCATGAACCGCATGCCTCTGCGTCGTGGCGCCGGTTACTACTATTACTATTACGGCGATCCTTATGTGAAGGACAGCGTCTATGGAGCCTCCGAGACCCCCGCCAAGAAGCGGCGGCGTTCGCCCAAAGATGAGGAGACCCCATTGATCCCGCCGGTGGATCAGGAAGCCGCCGCCGCCATGAAATTGCGGGGAACGCGGTGAGTTGATCCGCTCTGGAGTGCGGAGGCTTGCCTCCGCTTTTTTGCTCACCGGTTTGCCGGTGAGTTCTGAGCACGTTGCGCCACGGCGAAATCGATCCTCCCGCCGCGAGGGGAGGCTTGTCCATGCTTCAGAGATGCTGAGCATGGACGACACGGGTCTGATTGCGGGCCTATGTCACGAAAGAGTCAGGGAGGAGTCAGGAGATCATGGCATTACCGTCACAAAAGGACGGTTGAGAGAGCAATGGCGGAAATGATACATGCGCTCACGGGAAGGAGAGACCTCGTCCCGTTGAAGCCACCCCGCCCCATCTCGATTGCCAGTCATGATCTCCACCGGTGCGACATACCCGCCGCCCACGCGATCCTTCCTCGGGGAAGGAGACGGAAGGCGACGTGGCTTGGCACGGAGGAGGCTACTCCTGATCGGACGAATTTGCCTGATCTGTCTGTTCGGACCGATCGCCAGCCGCAGCGGAGCCCAAGAGGCCACCCCCGCGCCCACCGACGATCAGCCCCGCCTGAAAATCCACGAATACCGGGTCAAGGGCGCGAGGCGGTTGCCGCCGTTGGCGGTGGAGCGGGCCGTGTATCCTTATCTCGGACCGGGTCGCACCACGGAAGACGTGGAGAAAGCGCGGGCGGCCCTGGAACAAGCCTACAAGGATGCGGGCTACCAAACAGTGCTGGTGGAAATCCCGCCCCAGCAGGTGAAACGCGGTGTGGTGACCCTCCAGGTGGTGGAAACCACCGTGGGGCGGCTGCGGGTCAAGGGGGCACGGTATTTTTCCCTCGACCGGATCAAAGAGGGCGTGCCTTCGCTGGCGGAAGGGCAGGTGGTTGATTTCAATGCGGTCACCCGCGAGATCATCGCGCTCAACCAGCACCCCGACCGGCGCGTCAGCCCTGAAATGAAACCGGGCTTCGAACCGGGCACGGTGGATGTCGATTTGCACGTCAAAGACACGTTGCCGTTGCACGGGAGTCTCGAATTCAACAATCGCTACAGCGCCGACACCACGGAGTTGCGGCTCAACGGCTCCATCAGCTACGGCAACCTCTGGCAGCGCGGGCACACGGCCGGGTTCAGTTTTCAGGTCGCGCCGGAAAACCACGACGATGCCTTGGTCTATTCCGCCTACTATCTCGCGCGTTTCGCCAGCCTGCCGCGGCTGATGGTGATGCTGCAGGGCACCAAGCAGGACAGCAATGTTTCGACCCTCGGCGGCGCCGCCGTCGCCGGACGCGGCGAGGTCATCGGCCTCCGCGCCATGTTGACCTTGCCTGAAGGCAAAAGCTTTTTTCACAACCTGAGCGCGGGCGTCGATTACAAGCATTTCGACGAAAACGTCAGCTTCGGCAGCATCGAAACCCGCAGCCCGATCACTTATTTCCCGATCAGCCTGAACTACGGCGCAACGTGGATCGGCAAGCAGTCGCTGACGGAGTTGAACGCCGGCGCGGTGTTCTCCACGCGCGGCGCGGGCACGAAGCGGACGGAATTCGAAGCGAAGCGTTACCGGGCCGACGACGGCTTTTTCGTCTTCAAAGGCGATCTGGCGCATACGCATGATCTGCCCGGCGGGTTCCAGCTTTACGGGAAAGTGCAGGGGCAATTGGCGAGCAAGCCTTTGATCAACAACGAGCAGTTCAGCGGTGGCGGGTTGAATGTCACGCGCGGCTATCTCGAATCCGAGGCGCTGGGTGACAATGCCCTCTTCGGCACGCTCGAGTTCCGCAGCCCGCCGCTCTTCGGGAAAACGAAGCAGGACGGTGAGAGCGGCGCCAGCCGCAACGAGTGGCGCGTGTATGCCTTTGTCGATGCGGGCCGTCTGACCCTCAACGATCCGCTGCCGGAGCAGGAGGATGTCCTCGAAATGGCGAGCTTCGGCTTCGGAAGCCGGTTCAAGCTCTTCAAACATTACAACGCGTCCCTCGACGCCGGCTTTCCGTTGATCGATCAGGCCCACTCCAAGGCCGAAGACTGGCGGCTCACCTTCCGGCTGTGGGCGGATTTTTGATGTTACCTGCTTTCTCTTTCATTCCATCTCGTGATTTCCATGATGTCATTCCCCAACATTCATTTCAAGCTGGCCTGTGGCTTGGCGGCGCTCCTGGGCATGGCCGCCCCGGTGGCCGCTCAAGAAGCGCCGTGGTGGAACAAGGAATGGACGCAGCGCAAGCCGATCGTGCTCGATACCTCGGCGGCGGGCGTGCCCATCAGCGGTCCCATCGGCACCACCCCCCTGTTGGTGCGCCTCCATGACGGGAATTTCCAACTTCACCTCGCCAAGGAGGATGGCAGCGACTTGCGCTTCGTCGCCGCCGACGGTCAAACCGTATTGCCGCACCATTTTGAGAAGATCGACACCCTGCTCAACGAAGTGCTGGTGTGGGTGCAGGCGCCGGACGTGAAGCCTTCGGAGCAGAACACGTTGTGGCTTTACTTTGGCAATGCCAATGCCACGCCGGTCGCGGATAGCGCGGGAACTTACGATGCCGATACCACCTTGGTGTATCATTTCGCGGAATCCGGGTCGCCACCCGCCGATGCTTCCGGCAACGGGCATGGGGCGGCCGCGGCCGCGCCGACCGCCGAGGGCACACTCATCGGCGCGGGGTTGCGTTTGGATGGGCGCACCGCGGTGACCATTCCGGCCGCGCCGGGGCTCGCCTGGACCGCGGGTGACGAGGCGACGATTTCCTTGTGGATCAAGCCGGCGCAGTTCCAGCAAAAGGAAGCCGTGTTCAGCCGCCGCGCGAACGGCGTCTCTTTCGTGCTTGGGTTGGACCAAGG
>CAZQUC010000015.1:0-9241 GCA_964596095.1 uncultured Enterobacteriaceae bacterium | reverse complement strand
GGAGAGCTGGACGAGCTCGTCCTCTCCAAAGTGGCGCGTCCGGCGGGCGCGGTGGCCTTCGCCGCCTTCAGCCAGAGCGGCGACAAGGGACCGCAACTGGTCGCGGTCGGCGCCGACGAAGCCGGCGGCGCAGGTTCCAGCGCGGGCGGCGGCGGACATTCGGGCTACATGGCGGTCATCATCAAGTCGCTCACCTTCGACGGCTGGGTGGTCATCGTCATCCTCGCTTTCATGATGCTGGGAAGCTGGTGGGTGATGGCGAACAAGGTGTCCTACCTCAACGCGGTCAGCAAAGGCAACGAAGCGTTCATGAAAGAATGGCGGCATCTGTCCAGCGACCTGACCGCGCTCGACGACGGCGATGTCGAGCACGCCAAAGCGCTCGGCGGCCGGGTGGACAAATCCGCCTTGCGCAAACTGCGCGGCTCCTCCGTCTATCGCATCTATCACATCGGCGTGGAGGAAATCCGCCATCGCCTGGTTGAGGACAAGAAAGCCGGCAAGCGCGGCGGACTGACCGGCCGATCCATCCAGGCCATCCGCGCCAGTCTCGACGGCGGACTGGTGCGGGAGACGCAAAAAATCAACAGCCTTATCGTGCTGCTGACCATCTGCATTTCCGGCGGCCCCTTCCTCGGTCTGCTGGGCACAGTCGTCGGAGTCATGATCACTTTCGCCGCGGTGGCCGCCGCCGGGGACGTGAACGTCAATGCCATCGCGCCGGGGATCGCCGCCGCGTTGCTGGCCACGGTGGCCGGCCTCGCCGTCGCCATTCCCGCGCTCTTCGGCTACAACTACATCCTTTCCCGCGTCAAGGACGCGAAGGATGACATGCACGTCTTTATTGACGAATTCGTCACCAAGATGGCGGAATTTTACCGCGAACCTGCGGAATAACTTCCTGTAAACCGGCTTTTTCAACAAAACCGACACCCGCCATGCAAATCCAGGACGACAAGCCCTACGATGACATCAACATCACCCCGATGTTGGATTTGGCCTATGTGCTGCTGGTCATTTTCATTCTCATGTGCACGGCTTCGGTGCAGGGCATGAAGGTGAATCTGCCCAAGGCGAGCGCGGCGGCGCCAAGCCTCGCCAAGCCGAAAACCAAGGCCATCACCATCAACAACGAGGGCAAGATTTTCCTCGATACCATTCCGGTCACGCTGGCGGAATTGGAAAGCAAACTCGCCCAGGCCAAGGCCCAGATGCCGGACCTGCCGGTGGTGGTGCGCGGGGACAGCCTGACGCAATACCAGGGCGTGATGGACGTGCTCGACATCGTCGGCCGCCAGGGCATCTCCCAGATCGGGCTCGCGACCAAGCCGGCGAAGTAACATCGAATTTCACGATCAAGTTATGGCTGATTTCAATAATCGATATGATGAGGATGAGGACATCGAAACCGGGTTGTTCCACCGCTTTCGTTTTCTCATCGCAGGCGTGGTGCTGGCCGGGCTGGGCGTCGGCGTGTATTCGATGCGTGGCATCATGGATGCGCCAGTGGCGCCGCCGAAGCCGCCGGATTTCACGATGGTGAAGATCGACCTGCCGCCTCCTCCTCCGCCCCCGCCCCCGCCACCCCCACCGCCTCAGCAGCAACCGCCGCCGCCCGAGGAGGACGAAATGGTCGAGCAGGAGCCGATGGACGACCTGGAGGAAAAACCGGCCGAGGAAGCGCCTACCGCGGAAGAACCGCAAATCGCGACCGGTATCAAAGGCGATGGCCCGCCCGATGGCTTCGGTCTCAGCGGCCGGGGCGGTGGCTCCCGTCTCGGCGGCGCGCGCACATTGGGCGGCCGGGGTGCCAGCCGTTGGGGTTGGTATGCCGGCCAGGTGCAAACCCGCATCAATGACGCGGTGCGCCGGAACCGGACCACCCGCACCGCATCGTTCCGCGTCAAGGCGCGCATCTGGCCGGACTCCACCGGGCGCGTGACACGGGCCACCTTGGAGCAATCCACCGGCAACCCGGCCGTGGATCAGGCGCTGCAAAACGAAGTGCTGGGCGGCTTGCAGCTCAGCGAACCCCCGCCGGCGGATATGAAGATGCCCATCGTGCTGATGGTGAGCGCGCGCCGTCCCCATTGACCTCTCCCGGGCGCGGCCTTTGTCGTCGCCCTCAAAAGATCGAATTCATGTTCCCGTGTGACCATACTTTCCTCCGCCGGATGGCGAAACCGGCGCTCGCTCTTGGCTGGGCGGTCTGGCTGCCGTGGGCGGCCGCTCAGGAAACACCGCCCGCCGCCCCCGCTTCGGAGGAGGAAGCTTCCGCTGCCGTCGAGCCGACGCCGGATGAACCCAGCGAGCCGGCCCGGCCGGAGGCCACGCCGCCCCCATTGGGAACGCCGCGTCCTCCCGTGACCCAAGAGCCGCCGCCTTCGTCGGTCACGTCGGAGAGCCTCGGCCTGAGTGAGCCGTCGGACGCGCTGCTGACGCCTGATCCGCTGGCGTCCTTCGCGCCGGACGTCGCCAGCCCCTCGCCGCATGTGGTCATCAATCTCATCAACCGACTCGTCGAGCGCGGGGTGCTGACGAAGGGCGACGCGCAGGACCTCATCCGCCAGGCGCAGACCGACGCGGCCCAGGCCCGGCGGCGCGAGGCCGAGGCGGCGCTGGAAGCCGCCCGCGAGGAGGCCGAGGCCAACGAGCCCGACACCGTGCGCGTGACCTACATTCCCGAAACCGTCAAAGCGCAAATCCGCGACGAGTTGAAACAGGAAGTGCTCGCCCAGGCGCAGCGCGAGGAGTGGGGCGCGCCCAAAGGCTCGCCGTCGTGGCCCGTGAACTTTCATCCCTCGGGCGATTTCCGCTTCCGTTACGACTTCACGTTTTTCCCCAACGGCAACGACAACACCGGGGCTTTTCCGAATTTCAACGCCATCAACACCGGCTCGCCGTTCGATACCAGCGGCTCGGTCTTCTCGCCGCAGCACAACGTGGATCAGGACCGCAACCGCGCGCGCATACGCCTGCGGCTGGGCACGGAGATCGATCTGGCCGAGCATTTCTCGCTCGGCGTCCGCCTTGCGACCGGCGACAGCGGCTCGCCGGTCTCCACCAACCAGAGCCTCGGCGCGTCGGGCGGCAACTTCAGCAAATACGCCATCTGGCTGGACCGCGCGTATTTGAAATACGAGTTGGACGATTGGTCGCAGGCGGAGTTTTCCGTGTCCCTCGGGCGCTTCGACAATCCGTTTTTCTCAACCAATGCGATCTTCGACGAAGACCTCGGGTTCGATGGTCTGGCGATCAAGGCCAAGCTTACCGCGTTGGAGAACTTCCATCCGTGGCTGACCTTGGGCGCGTTCCCGATCTTCAACACCGACTTCAATTTCTCCTCCAACCGGCCGGATAAATTCGAGAGTTCGGACAAATGGCTGCTCGGCGCGCAGGTCGGTGTCGATTGGAAACTCACCAAGGACATCGAGGCCAAGATCGGCGTCGCCTATTACGACTTCCTCGACGTGGAGGGCGAGCTTTCCGATCCGTATGTGCCGCTCTCCAGTTCCGATGCCGGCAATACCGACGGCACGCGGCCAAGCTTCGCGCAGAAAGGGAATACCTACCGCCCGCTGCGCCAGATCGTCCCGACGGCGCTCAACAACTACGGCACCACTCATCAATACCAATACTACGGACTGGCCACGCCGTTCCGCAATATCGCCGTCACTGGACGGCTGGATTTCAATCACTACGAGCCAATTCAGATTTCGTTGGTCGGCGAATACATCAAGAACCTCGCGTTCAACAGCCAGGAAATCAACCGGTTCGCGGTCAACAACCGTGGGCCGATCGGCTCCGACGGCACGCTGGGTGGGTTCGAGGGCAGCGACACCGCGTGGCAGATCGCGCTGCAAGTGGGGAAGCGCAACTTCGAGAAGCGCGGTGATTGGAATGCCACGCTCGGCTACCGCTACATCGGGTCCGACGCCGTGATCGACGGGTTGACCGATTCCGATTTCGGCGGCGGCGGCACCAATCTGGAGGGTTACTTCATCGGCGGCAATATGGCGCTGTCGCGTCGGGTGTGGCTGGGCGCGCGCTGGATGAGCGCGGACGAAATCGCCGGGCCGCCGCTGCGCACGGACGTTCTCTTCATTGATCTCAACGCCAAATTCTGAGCCATGATCCCGATTCTTCATTCACGATGGTTCCGCGTGCTGCCGGCGCTGGTGGTAGCGGGAATACTGCCGGTCGCCGCGCCCGCGCAGGACGCGGCCGCCGCGCAACAAGCCGCCGAAGCGCGGCTGCGCGAAGCCTTGAAAAACAGCACGCTGCAAGTGCGCAATCTGGAGACCGAACGCGCTACGCTCCAGGCCGCACAGGCGGAAAACGAAGCCAAGCTCAAGGAACTGAGCGCGCGGATCGAGGCGGTGACCCAGCGCGCGGAGGAGGACCGGCGGTTCGCGGCCGATGCCGAAAGCGCGTTGCACGCCAAGCTCGCCGCGAAGGAAAAGGAAGCGGATTTGCTCAAGGAAAACCTGGAGAAGTGGAAGCAGTCGCAGCAGAAGGCGGTGGCCTTCGGCGCGGCGAAGGAGAAGGAGCGCGCCGAGCTCGCCCAGAAGGTCATCGTCCAGCAACGCCGCATCGACGAGCAGCAGGTGAAGAATGTCGCGCTGACCGAGCTGGCGAACGAGATTCTGGACCGCTACGCGAAGTTCGGACTGGGCACCGCGTTGACGGCCCGCGAACCCTTCACCGGCATCACGCGGGTGAAGCTGCAGAGCTTGATGGAGGACTACACGGACAAGATCCAGGACCAGAAGATCAAGCTGCCTCCGGCTGAGGAATTGTCGAAAACCCCGGAACCCAAGAAATCACGATGAAATCCATATTAGCTTCCACTTCAGTTATGGCGCCGAACGTCCCGCGATGGCTGGCGCTCCTGGCCGGCACGCTGTTGGCCGGTGGCGCGCTCCCTGCGCAGGAAAACGGCGTGCTCGGCCGCATTGGCGCGCTGGAAATCAAGGTCGATGACGTGCGCCGGTCGTTGCACGGGCTGGGCGAGATTCAGGAATCCGCGGTGGCGCGGGATCCCGCGCTGCTCAGCCAGGTGGTGCGTTCGCTGCTGGTGCAACGCGCGGTGCTGAAAGAAGCGGCGGAGAAGAAATGGGATCAACGCTCGGAAGTCGTCGCGCAACTGGCGCAGGCGCGGGACACGGCCTTGGCGGAGAGTTATCTTCAATCCGTCTCGACCCCGCCGGAAGGGTTTCCCGACGACGCGGAGCTGAAGGCAGCTTATGAGGCCAATCGCGAAGCCTTGCGCGTGCCGCGGTCGTATCGCGTGGCGCAGATTTTCGTTTCCTCGCCCAAGGGCGCGGACAAAGCGACGGCGGACAAGGCACAGGCCAAGCTGGAGCAAATCAAAAAATTGCTGAAACAGAAAGACGCCGATTTTGCGGCCATCGCGAAAGAGCACAGCGAAGAAGTGGCGAGCGCGGCGCGCGGCGGCGAGGTCGGCTGGCTCGCGGAGGATAACATCCAGCCCGACATCCGCGCGGTGGCGGCGAAGCTCGACTTGAACGCCGTGTCGGAGCCGTTGCGGTTGGAAGATGGCTGGCATGTCCTCAAGGTGCTCGATGCCCGAGAGCCGCACACGCCGACCCTCGAACAGGTGCGGCCGCAACTGACGCAGCAATTGCGCGCCGAGCGCACCAAAGCCGGTCTGCAGGCGTATCTCGCCAAATTGCTGAAAGACAATCCTCTCGCCATCAACGAGCTGGCGCTCTCCGAAGTGCTGGAAGGCAAGGCCAAGTGATCCCCTTTCACCGGTGCCGGCCTTCTTCGCCGGTTCGCACTGATGTCTATGTCGCGTCCGTCACGTCTCTCGAAACCGCCGCTCCGCCGCCCGCGTCCCCTGTGGGGCGCGCTGGTGGTGGGCACGTTGGCGGCGGGGATGGTGGCGCGGGCGGGGGACCTCCTGCGCGGCGGCGCGCGCACGGGCGAGCCCGCGCGGGTCGGCACGCAGGCGGGGCAGGTGGGTAACGTCACGCAGGCGCGGGCTAATGCGAAAGACGCGCTGGCGCGGACGACGCAGGCGGTGCAGTCGGTGAAGTCGATGCAGCACTCGGCGCGCGCGGCGGCGGCCGCTGCCAACGCGCGGTTGAACGTGGTGGACGGCCTGCGTCCCGGCGGCTTGCAGGTGGCGGCGGGCGCGACGCCGGGCTCGGCGTTGTGGATCGGCGCGGAATTGCCGACGGAAGCCCGGCGCAACGGCCGCTCGGAGGTGACGGTGAAGCAGCAGACGCAGCAGGCGTTGCTGACCTGGGAGAGCTTCAATGTCGGCAAAAACACCACGCTGACCTTCGACCAGAGCGCGGGCGGTTCGAACCGTTCGCAGTGGATCGCCTTCAACAAGGTCAACGATCCGACGGCGGCGCCGTCGCGCATCCTTGGCTCGATCAAGGCGGACGGGCAGGTGTATGTCGTCAATCAGAACGGCATCATCTTCGGTGGAACCAGCCAGGTCAATGTCCACACGCTGGTGGCCTCGGCGTTGCCAATCAATGACAACCTCATCAGCCGCGGATTGCTCAACCAGGCCTCGGCGGTGCAGTTCCTGTTTTCGGCGTTGCCGCAGGAGGGCGAGACGCCGTTCACGCCGCCTGCGGCCCCGTCGAGCGGACGTTACGGCGATATCATCGTCGAGGCGGGCGCGCAACTGGGCGCGCCGACCACGGCGGCGAATGTGGGCGGCCGCATCGCGCTTCTCGGCGCGAATGTGGAAAACCACGGCACGATTTCGACACCGGACGGCCAGACGATTCTCGCCGCGGGCTTGCAGGTGGGGTTTGCCGCGCATGACACGGGTGATCCTTCCCTGCGCGGGCTGGATACGTATGTCGGCGCGGTCGGCGATTACGCGGGCACGGTCGTCAACCGGGGCCTCATCGAAGCGATGCGCGGCAATGTCACGCTCACCGGCAAGGACGTGAAGCAACTGGGCGCGATCGACAGCAGCACGTCGGTGTCGCTCAACGGGCGCATCGACCTGCGGGCCGAGTATGGAGCGCGGGCGAACCCGGCGTTCGATGCCGCGCGGGCCGACTCGTCGCCGCCGTTTTTATTCGGCGCGCTGGGGGCGGATCAAAGCACCGGGCAGATCACACTCGGCCCCGGCAGCGTGATGCGGATTTTGCCCGAATGGGGCGGCACGAAACGCGTGGTGGGCACGGAGCTGGCGTTGAGGTCGCAGGTCAATCTGCGCGGGAAGGTGGTGCACTTCGGCGCCGATTCGCTGCTGCTCGCTCCGAACGGGGCGGTCACGGCGGAGGCGGGCGTGTGGGACATCGACATCGCCAGCGGCGCGGGCGGGAGCCGCACGTCATTCGTCCGCAGCGCGGGCCAGATTTATGTGGACCGCGACGCCCTGATCAACGTGGCGGGCACCACCGACGCCGCGGCTTCGCTGACGCAGCATCTGCTCACCGTCACGCTGCGCGGCTCCGAGTTGGCGGACTCGCCCTTGCAGCGGGCGACGTTCCTGCGCGGCGGCGACATCACGGTCGATCTCCGTCGCACCGGCGCTTACAATGGCTTCGACTGGGTGGGCACGCCGCTGGCGGATCTGAGCGGGTATCTCGGGTTGGTCGAACGCACGGTGGACGAGCTGACGGTGGCGGGCGGCTCCGTTTCGCTGCGGTCCGGCGGGTCGGTCATCATCCAGCCCGGCGCGACCATCGACACCTCGGCGGGGTGGGTGAATTACGACGGCGGCTTGGTCAACACGACGCGGCTGTGGCTGAACGGGCGGCTGGTGGACATCGCCGACGCCGTGCCTGATCTGTTTTACGACGGTTTGTTCACCGGGCAATTTCATGATCTGCATCCCCGCTGGGGAGTGACGCGCACCTTCGGCACGCCGCTGCTGGGCGGCGCGCATTATGAGGAAGGGTATCTTTCCGGCGCGAACGCGGGAGCCATCGCCCTGGCCGGCTCCTCCATGGCGCTGGATGGCTCGTTCCGGGCCACCGCGGTCAGCGGGCCGCGCCAAACCACGACCCCGGCCAGCGGCGGCGTGCTGGACCTGAGATTCGAGATCCAGCAGCTTCGATCGGGCAGCCCGGCCGATCCGGTGATTTCCCCGACCCCGCCGGCGGTGGTTTTCAACGAGCGGAACAATTTGCGCGCGGCGGACGACTTCGCGCTGGATGACGAGGGGAATCCGTTGCCGTTGCGCGAGGACCGGGTGGCGCGCGTCGTCTTGACGCCGGATTTGTTCGCCCGCAGCGGCCTGGCTTCGTTGCGGGTGCGGAATCCGGACGGCGACATCACGGTGCCCCGGGGGATCGCATTGACTGCGCCGGTCAAAGGCAGCCTCACGTTGGAAGGCGCGAATGTCACGATCCTCGGCGATGTGAGCGCGCCCGGCGGCACGCTGGCCTTCCGCGCTTACAATATCTCGCCCAGCGTGGCCGAGGAGGTGCAGTTGGCGGGCAACACCGCCACGCTGCCGTCGCCCGATCCGAACCGCGGGCGGTTCACGCTCGGCGCCGGCGCCGTGCTCTCCACGGCGGGGCAGCTCATCGATTATCGTCCGGGCGGCGGGACGCCTTACGACATTCCGGTCGCGGTGGACGGCGGCAGCGTGAGCATCCGGAGCTATGCCGCCGCGTTGCGGGAAGGCGGCGAGATCGACGTCTCGGGCGGCGTGATCGCGGCAGCGCGCGGCGGTTTCACTTACGGCCGGGCCGGCTCGATCGAGATTCTCACCGGACGCGATTTGTCGCTCAGCGACGTGGATCGTGGATCACTGACCTTGGAGGCGACGCTCAAAGGATATTCCGGCCTCTACGGCGGCGGCGGGGCTTTGTCGATGCAGGCCCAACTGGTGCGGATCGGCGGCTCCGCGTGGCCGCCGCTGGCGTGGAAGATCGGACCGGAGTTCTTCAATCAAGGCGGCTTCTCCCGATTCACGCTCACCGGCCTCGGCCTCGCGGACGGGGAGGGAGATTTCCTCCCGGCGCTGAGCATTGCGGCGAACACGGAGGTCGAGCCGCAAGCGCTGGGCTGGCTGGCAACGCCCCATTCGTGGCCGGATGGCCGGTTGGGGTTGCGGCCGTATCTGCGCGAGGAAGGGCTGCGCTCACCGGTCAGCCTGACTTTCCGCGGGCTGGGAGTGAATGCCAAGACTTACGCCAACGGCATCGTCTTCACCCGCGCCGACGTGGTAATGGGGGAGGGATCGGTCATCCGCACCGATGCGTTGGGGAGCGTGACCTTCGCCGGGCAGACC
>CAZQUC010000014.1:9935-22860 GCA_964596095.1 uncultured Enterobacteriaceae bacterium | reverse complement strand
CGCCTGGTCCGGCGGCAGGTAGGTGATCTCCAACCGGGGGCGATCTTCGACCGCGTTGCCCTCGTTGCTGGAGAAGAAGGCCCAGCCGTCCAATCCGGAAGCCACCGGGCTGATGACGAAGCCGTTGTTCGCTTCCGGCGCATTCGCCCAATTTTGGATGATTTCCGTTACGTCCACGAAGGCTTGCTCGCCTTGGTCCAAGCGTTGCACGGGATCGTTCGGGCTGCGGAAGGCGCTGGTCGGCCGTTCGATGTGGCCATCGACATAGTCCGGCCCCGCAAACCCCTGCGCATCCGGGAAACTGTTGAGCAGGCTCACGCCTTCCTCCGGCGCCGGCAGCGGCAGCACCAAGGCGGCCACCGAGAAGAAGCTGCCCGATTGGTCGTTGTTGCCCCGTCCGGTCGTCACCGTCAGCCGGGCGCTCACGATGTGCGAGCCGGTGGGAATCTGCCCCGCGTCCGAGCCGAACAACCCATCGAAATGAATGTAGCCATAGGACAGATCCTGGTCGCCATACGCGTCCGCGCCGCCGTCGAGAAAGATCGTGAGCGAGGAGTCGCCGTATTGCTCGAAGGTCTTGCGGAGCCGGATTTCGGTGACGCCTTGATAGTCATCCGCCCCTTGTTGCCAAGTGGTCGTGACCGGCGCGCCGGTCAGGGGCAGGGCCGCGCCAAGTCCCAGGACGGGCCAGGTGTGACGGAGGAAGCGGTTTCCAAACAATGATTTGATCATCCGAGAGGAATGGAATTTCCTCCCGCCGCTTCAACGATCACCGTGAAACCATCTCGTAACTTTGCATGAATATTCAGTCGCGGAAAAGGGGTGGCCCCGGCGTTGCGGAAAGCCGCCATCCCCGACCGGCGCTCACGCCAGCTCCAGCGCGCGCAGCAGGAGGTTGTGGACCTCGAAGTTCTTCACGTAGGCGGGGAAGAGGTGGCTGCCGGGGCCGAAGGCGCAGAATTCGACGAGGTCGGCGGTGTGGCTGCCGCTGGTCCAGGTGACGCCATGGCGGCGGGCGAAGATTTTCGCCACGTCCCCTTTGAAGCCCTGCATTTCCTTCACTTCGTCGTCGGTGAGATGCACGTTGGCGTTTTCCGTGACGTAATCGCGCAAGGGCGGGCCGCTGAGGCCTTTGGCGCGCTCGCGCATCCATTCGAAGGAATGCTTGAAGCCCGCGATGCGCTGGAAGCCGGGCGAGGTGCCGTTGTAGATGCCGGGCGCCATCGCCTGGTTTTTGGCCGCGCTCATGCCATTGAGCTGCAGGCCGCCGCAGCCGTGGTCGGTGGTGATGACGACCAGCGTGTCGCCGCGCTGCGAGGCGTGGTCGATCATGGCGCCGATCGCTTCGTCGAAGGCCAATTGCTCGTGGATGCTGCCGGCGGCGTCGTTGGCGTGGCCGCAGTGGTCGATGCGCGCGCCCTCCACCATGAGGAACCACGGACGCCCTTGGCTGAGCGCCTCCAGTCGCCGCACGCCGAAGTTGGCCATTTCGGTGAGCGTGGGGAGCTGTTTCCGCAGCTCGTCGTCATGGGCGCGGTCGATCGCGTAGGGAACATGGCCCGGGGAAAAAGTGCCGAGCACCGGTTTGGCTTCGTCGGCCGCGGTGGAGAGCAATTCATCGCGGGAGCCGACCACGTCATAGCCGCCGTCCCGGAACTGGCCGCGCAACTCCCTGGGGAAGAATTTTTTGCCACCGCCGAGCAATACGGGCACGCCGCGCTCCAGGTATTGTTTGGCGATCTCCTCCTCCTTGCCGCGGTTGTCCATGTTGATGGCGAAGCCGGCGGGCGTGGCGTGGGTGATCGTCGCGGTGGAGACCAGACCGGTCAGCATGTTCGCCTGCTTGAGCTTGGTTTGCAGCGGCGCCCAGTGGGTGCCGTCGGGTCCGACGTTGAGCGAGCCGTTGTTGATGCGATGCCCGCCGCCCCAGGCGCTGGCGGCTGCGGAGGAATCGGTCACCAGGCTGTTGGCGGAAAAGGTTTCCGCCAGGCAGCGCACGACCGGACGCTCGCGGTAGAGTTTGGTCCAGTTCGTTTGCTTGCCGTGGAAATAGGCCTGGAAATGATGCGCCAGCGAGATGGCCCCGTGGTTCATGCCGTCGCTGACCATGAAGATGATGTTCTTCGGCAGCCCCTTGTTGTCCGAGGCGGCGCGGGTGTCGTGGGCGAGCAATTGTGCGGCGGGCGCGCCGAACACGGCGGACGTCAATGAGGCCGCTTTGAGGAAATCACGGCGCGAGGCGGAAACGGAACGGTTCATGGCGGAGAATATCGGATGGGGTGGCGCCGGCTCCATGCCAGCGTTTTCATTTTAACCTACGCCCCCAAAAAGACCACTGACAAGTTCGACACGCGGCTTATCTCCTGCTAGGGGACTTGCCAGTATGCCATCTTACCGCACCACACCGCTCGCCACCAAGGACATGCCTCCGGGCATCCCCTTCATCGTCGGCAACGAGGCGGCCGAACGCTTCAGCTTCTACGGAATGCGCGGCATCCTGACGGTGTTCATGACCAAGCACTTGATCGATGCCAGCGGCGCGCGTGATACGATGACGGACGAGCAGGCGACGTTCTGGTTTCACGTCTTCGTCTGGGCCGTTTATCTCACGCCGCTGCTCGGCGCCTTCATCGCGGATCGGTGGTGGGGCAAATACCGCACCATCGTCGTCCTTTCGGTGGTGTATTGCCTCGGCCATCTGGCGCTGGCGCTGGACGTGACGCGCGTGGGGCTCTTCACCGGCCTGGCGTTGATTGCCTTAGGCGCAGGCGGCATCAAGGGGTGTGTCTCGGCCCACGTGGGCGATCAATTCGGGTCCGGCAACGCGCGTCTGCTGCCGCGGGTGTATCAATGGTTTTATTTTTCCATCAATCTCGGCTCGGCGGCGGCGTTCCTCATCATCCCTCGCTTGCTGGGGAGCCATGGCCCGCATTGGGCCTTCGGTGTGCCGGGGGTGCTGATGCTGATCGCCACCATTGTCTTTTGGATGGGAAGACGGCGCTACGCGCACATCCCGGCCAAGGGTCCGGAGTTCACGCAAGAACTCAAAAAGCCGGAAACCTGGCGCATTCTCGGGCGGCTGACGCCGATCTTCCTGTGCATCATGATTTTCTGGTCGCTCTTCGACCAGACCAGTTCGCGCTGGGTGTTGCAAGCCGAGCATATGGACCTCAAGCTTCTTTTCTGGACGTTCAATCCTTCCGAGGCGCAGGTCTTCAATCCCCTGCTGGTCATGCTGCTCATTCCGTTTTGCGGACTGGTGCTGTATCCGCTGCTGAACCGCGTGTTTCCGCTGACGCCGCTGCGGAAAGTGGGCATCGGCTTCTTTCTCGCCATTCCTTCCTTTCTCATCCCCGCTTGGCTGGAGGCCCGCATCGGCGCGGGGGAAACGCCGAGCATCGCCTGGCAATTGCTGGCGTATGTCTTCATCACCTTGGCGGAGGTCATGATCTCCATCACCGGGCTGGAGTTTTCCTACACCCAGGCGCCGAAGCGGCTCAAATCGCTGGTGCTGGGTTTGTTCTTCCTTTCCGTCTCGCTGGGCAATCTCTTCACCGCCCTTTGCAATACGTCGCTGGCGAGGGTTTTCGGGGAAAACGGCCTGCAAGGGCCCGCTTACTACCTGTTTTTCTCCGCCGCCATCACGGTCGCGGCAGTGACCTTCGTCTTCATCGCCGTGCGTTACCAGCCGCGCACGTTCTTGCAGGATGACGCGGAACCCGAGCCGAAGCCGGCGACGGCGTGAGACGGACGGCGCGGGCGGGTCGGGAAATGATTGCCACGACGCGCCGTTTCCGCTACACATCGCCCCATGAAACGCCGCCTGTGGATCACCCTCGCCTTGTTGTCACTGCTGCCGATGGTCGCGAACGCCGAAGACACCCCCGCCGCCAAGGACACGCGCTGCTACGAGCTGCGCACCTACCACGCCGCGCCCGGCAAGCTGGAGGCGCTGCTGGAACGCTTCCGCACCCACACCACGGCCTTGTTTGAAAAACACGGCATGACCAATGTCGGCTACTGGGTGCCGGTGGAGAATCCCGGACGGCAACTCATTTACTTCCTGTCCTATCCCGACCGCGCCGCGCGCGAAGCCTCGTGGAAAGCCTTCGGCGCCGATCCTGCTTGGCAAGCGGTGGCCAAGGCCAGCGAGGCGGACGGCAAACTCGTGGACAAAATCGACAGCCGGTTCTTCACCACGACGGATTTCTCCCCGGCCGTCAAACCCACCGCTCCCGAGAAACCGCGACTCTACGAACTGCGCACCTACACCGCCGAACCCGGCCGGCTCCCGAACCTGCTCACCCGCTTCCGCGACCACACCGTCGCCTTGTTCAGCAAACACGGCATGAAGCACTTCGGCTATTGGACCCCGGAAGCGAAGGATCCCGGCGCCGACACCACGCTCGTCTATCTGCTCATCCACGACTCCGCCGCCGCCCAGGCCGCGTCGTTTCAGGCCTTCCGCGCCGATCCCGAGTGGATCAAGGTCCGCGCCGCTTCCGAAGCCGCCGCCGGTGGCTCGCTGACCATCCCGGATGGCGTGACCTCGCTCGCGTTGACCCCCACCGATTTCTCCCCGGCCCGTTAAACTGCCGCTCAGCGACCCGACGAGGGCATTTTTATTACTGTCCAAGCTAAAAAATATTGAAATTCTGGTTTTATGTAGTTCTTTGCCGTTGCCGTCAGATTCAGCTATGAAGTCACCGCGTTTCATTCTCACCCTGCTGCTCGCCGCCGTGGCGTCGCTGCTGGGCAGTTGCGCCAGCCAAAAGCCCTCGGGCCGTTACCATTACGTCCACCAGGAAGGGAAAACCGCGAAGTTGCAGACCAACGGTCTGGCCGCCTCGCCCGCCAAGGCCCCGTCGGTGGTGAAACAGGCCATCGCGGCGGGCAACGCGCTGCAAAACAAGCCGTATCGCCGCGGTGGCGGCCATCGCAAAATCAACGACACCGCCTACGACTGCCCCGGCACCACGTCCTTCGTGCTCAACAAGGCGGGACTGCTGCGTGGTTCCATGCCGTCGAACGGGTTCAAGAAATACGGCAGCAAGGGCGAGGGGAAATGGATCAGCGTTTATGCGAAGGACGGCCACGTCTTTCTGGTCATCGCCGGGTTGCGGCTGGATACCGGCGGCAGCAACGCGCGGACGGGACCGCGCTGGAAACCGACTCCGCGGAACACCAAAGGCTTCGTGGTGCGCCATCCTCCCGGCTTGTAATGAAACTGCCGCGCATCATCCTTCCGGTGCTCGCGGTCGCGACGGGCGGCTGCAACCTGCCCGATATCAACCTCGCCACACGCGATCCGCTCAAGGTGGACGTCAATGTGCGGCTGGACGTTTACCAGTATTCCAACCCCACATCGGGCGCGGCGGGCGCGAACGAATCGTCGCCGGCCCGGACCGTGGAGGAAGTGCAAAAACGCCAGCGCGACCGCACCGGCGAAGTCCAGACCTTGAAGAACAACCGCCTCGTCGGCGAAAACCACCGCGGCCTCCTCACCATCCGCGAACTGCCCGCCGGGGAGCAGGGCGAGTGGGTGAAAAAAGTCGTCCAAGGCGAAAACGATGACCGGGTGTTCCTGCTCGTCGAGCGGGCGCGAAAGGAAAATCTGCAAATGCACGAAGTGCAGACTCGCGAGTGGAAACTGAACCTCGAACGCGCCTTCCCCGGCGAGTGGATCGAAATGCCCGGCGACAAAGAGGGACTCTACAAATGGGCCCAAAAAGCGAAGCCCTGACGGTCGCTCCGGCCTCGTCCCCCCCCCCGAGAAGGGAAGAAGAGTTTGTCGGCGCCAAACTGGGAAGGGGCCAACCGCGGCAGCAACACGGCCAGGTTTTGCCTTGACGACAGCGGCCACGATGGCGCACAGTCGGCGAAAGCCATGAAAAACCCAACCAGTGCCATCTCTTCCGCGGAATCCGGAAACCCATGCGCCTGCGCGCTGCATGCCACTTCACGCCGCGATTTCCTCAAGCGTTCCGCCGCCGCCTCCGTGGCCCTCTCGGCCGCTGGCAACGTCTTCAGCCAAGAGGCGGAGGCCACGACCGCCAAGGCCAGTGTCGAGCAACGGCCCTTCGGCAAGACGGACATGAAGGTGACCATTCTGGGATTCGGCTCGGCGGAGATTGGCTACGGACGGACGGATCAGGCGATCGTGGACCGCCTCCTGAACGCCGCGCTCGACCAAGGCCTGAACGTGGTGGACACGGCGGAATGCTATGCCGATGCCGAAGAGCAGATCGGACGGGCCATCGCCGGGCGACGCAAGGATTTCTACCTGTTCTCCAAGTGCGGCCATTACGTCAAGGAAGGCGGGCGAAGCGAGGACTGGAGCAAGGACGCGATCCTCCACTCCGTCGAGCGGTCGCTGACGCGCTGCAAGACGGATGTTCTCGACCTCATCCTGCTTCACTCGTGCTCACTGGACACACTGAAGAAGGGGGAGTGCATCGAGGCGCTAGAGACCGCCAAGAAACAGGGCAAGGTGCGCTACATCGGATACAGCGGCGATTCCCAGGCCGCGAAGTATGCGATTGAGAGCGGACGCTTTGACGCCCTTCAGACCTCGGTCAATATCGCCGATCAGGAATGCATCGACCTCACACTCCCGCTGGCCAAAGAGAAGGGCATGGGGGTCATCGCCAAGCGCCCGATCGCCAATGCCGCGTGGCGGTATGATGCCGATCCGGGAGGTTATCACAGTGAATACTGGAAACGTCTGCAAGCGTTGCAATACCCGTTTGCGACCGGAGACAAACGCGGCGATACCGGGTCAGACGGCGCGGCGGGAACGGCGTTGCGATTCACCGCCTTCCAGCCTGGGGTCTCCGTCTGCATCGTCGGCACGACCAATCCGGAGCGGTGGCGTCAGAATGCCGGGCTTTTGAAAGCCGGGGCTCTTGACGAGGCCACGTTCACGAGCATCCGGGCGCGTTGGCAAGAAGTCGCGAAGCCCGATTGGACAGGGCAGACCTGATCAGCGTGTGCGCCCGCCGCCAGCGCATGGCGGCATAAAACCGGATGACGCCGCGCTTTCTCTTTCATTGATGATCAACGCGCTTCCTGGTGCTTACGTGCAATAATTCATGTTTTTTGGGGAGGCGGGACAGAATATCGGCTCGTCTCCTTTGAAGAGAATCGCATCCTCTTCACCAAAGCGATACCTCCCGGTTCTACGTGCGAAAGGAAAGGCATTTCGGCTGGATCGCCTTGCATCGCCACATCGCGGACAGTTGGGCATTCATCGATGGCTGGACATATGAAAGCGCGCCCAATCAGGGACTGCTTGCCGGCATGATCCCGGAACCCTTGGTGGCACTGCTGAGCATGGCAGCATTGGCCGCCGGGAGTTGGCGACAGCGGCAGCCGTAGCGGGACGCCCCCGCCACGACAGCAAAGCCCGAGGGCCTCGCGCTGTCGCCCGTCCGCTTGCAATGAGGGCCGGTGCCGCCACACTCGCGGCTCGCGGCTTTCTCCTGCCGGCATTATGAATGACATTCTGATCCAACTCGCGCTGCCCTTCCTCGACAAGCCGCTCGTCATCACCGGGTGGAAGATCATCGGCTGGACCGGCGCGCTGCTCTTCGCCGCCCGCTGGTTCGTGCAGGCCTGGGCCTCCCGCCAGCGCGGCGAATCCGTCATGCCGCTGGCCTTCTGGCTCATGAGTGTGGGCGGCAGCGCCCTCACCCTGCTCTACTTCACCGTCGGCAAGAACGACTCCGTGGGCATCATCCAGAACCTCTCGCCGTTCTTGCTCTCCCTTTACAACGTGTGGCTGATGACGAACCGCAAGCCCGCGCCGGCGGCCTCGTGAAAGAGGGAGAGTGTCGCCTTCACGCCAGCTCCGCCAGCCGGCCCACCGCCGCCTCGCGCCGGGCGAAGAGAGACGATCCGCCGTCAACACTGATCCCCAGATCACGCACCAACCCATCCTGCAGGCCATACGTCCAGCCATTGACCGTCAGTGGCTGGCCGCGCTCCCAGGCGCTTTCCACCACCGTGGTCTGGCAGACGTTCACCACTTGTTCGATGACGTTCAACTCGCACAACCGGTCCACCCGCTCGTGGTCGTCCTCGATGCGGCGCAACAGTTCTCCGTGCTTGTGCGCCACATCCTGCACGTGCCGCAGCCAGTTGTTGATCAACCCCAGCCGCGCGTTCTGCAACGCCGCGCGCACCCCGCCGCAGCCGTAATGCCCCACCACCAGGATGTGTTTGATCTTCAGCACCTCCACCGCGTATTGGATGACGCTCAGGCAATTCAGATCGGTATGCACCACGATGTTGGCCACATTGCGATGCACGAACAATTCCCCCGGCTGGAGATTGACGATTTCATTTGCCGGCACCCGGCTGTCCGCGCATCCGATCCAGAGGTATTCCGGCTCCTGCTGCGCCACCAGACGCGAAAAAAAAGCGGGATCCTCCCGCCGCCGGGCTTCGGACCAGGCGCGGTTCTGTTGCAGCAGTGTCTCCAATGGGCCGGAAATCATGCGTTTCGCATAGCACACACCACGCGAGAAGGAAACCGCAGCCTCGTGGCGGGGGCGTCCCGCCCACCGCGGGCACGATTTTCTCCGCGATTTACGCCCCCCTCTTATAGAAAGTCTCCAGTCCGTGGCCGCAGAGGAATAGCGGGGACCGTCCGTGGTTACGGAACGCGAAACTCGCCGGGAACGCCGGCCGGTGGTTTTTCCCGCCACCGCGCGCGTTCGTCGTCGTCCAGAAAAGGGCCGGTGTCGATCCAGTCGTGGATCGCGGCCTGGTTCCAAAGAGCGCGCTGGAAGAGATTTCCCCGCAGGAGGTGGCGCTCTTCCGGATCATCCACCCGCCCGGTGAGAGCCGGCAGGGCCGAGGCCTGGCCGTCGGGAATCTCCCGCAACGCAGCGGAGACAACCGTGTCGCGCAACTCTGCATCGGGCAATGTTCCGACCCACGCCAGCGCGGCGGAAGGATCCACCTGCGCTCAACCTTCTCCCAAGATCCGCCTCCCGCCCGTTTCGTGCAAATCGGGTTCGCGTTGTAAAATTCGATCGCCTGGGCGGCCGCGCCATTACGGGTCGCCAGCCTTTAGAAGCCTCTGACTTGCTTGGCTTTGGCTGGATGTGCTGCCATCAGCGTTGCCGCTTGCCAAGCTCTATCATGTAATTTTCTGAAAATCAACATGGCGGCTCGAGCGTGATGACGCACTCGAGGTGGCGGGTTTGGGGGAAGAGATCGAAGGGCTGCACGGCGGCGGGATGATAGCCCGCTTCGGTGAAGGCGCGCAGGTCGCGCATCTGCGTGGCGGGATTGCACGAGACATAGACGACGCGCCGCGGACGCCAGGCGAGGAGTTGGCGCAGGAATTCCTCCGAGCAGCCGGCGCGTGGTGGGTCGATGAGGACCACCGTCTCGGCTGGGGGGAAGGTCACGTCGGAAAAGATGGCTTCGGCGGAGGCGGCGAGGTAGGTCGTGTTGGTCACGCCGTTGCGCGCGGCATTGGCGGTGGCCCGCTCCACGGCGGTGGCGCTGATTTCCACGCCCGCGACCTGCTCGAAACGCCCTGCGGCGGCGATGCCGAACAGCCCGCACCCGCCATAGGCATCGACCAGGAACCGCGCGCCGCCCTCCGCCGCCTGGCCGACGATGTAATCGACGAAGGCGGGCAGCAGGAACGGGTTGTTCTGGAAAAAATCGCCCGCGAGATGCTCGAACCGCAGCGCGCCCACGGCGGAAACCATCGGCGCGCGGGGATCGGTGACGACGCGGCCCCCGGCGTCCTCGCGCAGCAGCAGCGTGGCGCCGTTCCGATAGCGCTCGGGATGGGCGCGCACATCGGCGCGGGTGGCGGTTAGCGCGTCGTTGAGCGCCGCGGTGGCGATCTCGCAGCGCGGGACATCGACCAATTGCGAGCGGGTGCCCTGGCGGAGAAACCCGATGGCGTCCACGCCGCCGTCGCGCGGTTTGTGGAAATGCGGCGTGATCTTCGAGCGGTAGCCGTAGGCGCGCGGCGAGCCGATCACCTCATTCACCGACACGTCCAGCCCGGCCAGATGCCGGAGCAATTCCGCGACCTGCTGGCATTTCCAGCGCAACTGCGCGGCATAATCCAAGTGCTGGTATTGGCACCCGCCGCATTCGCCATAGACCGGGCACACCGGCGCCACCCGCTCCGTCGAGGGCTCGAGCACGGCGACGAGGTCCGCTTCGGAAAAATTCTTCTGATTGCGGAAGACACGCGCCCGCACGCGTTCGCCGGGCAGGGCGAAGGGCACCATCACCACCCAGCCCGCCGGCTCGCCGGCCTCCGCCGGGTCCGGCAACGGGACGCGCCCAAGCCCTTGACCCTGATTGGTCAGCGTGGCGATGCGGAGTTCGATCTCTTCGTGATACGCGAAGGGAAACGACCGGAAGGCGCGCGGCGCACTCCGGCCCGGTGAGGGCTTCGGATGACGGGTCGGAGACTGGCGTGGATGGGACATGCGGCGGAAAACGGAAGCAGGCCACTATGCCCGATGGGACCCGCCCGCGCAGCGGAATTCCTCGGAAATCGCCGCCGGCCGGCCCATCGGAACCCCTCAGCGCTCTCTCTCCCACCCTTTCGCTTTGCGCTTGCCGGGCGGCCCGTCTCTTTGTAGTTCCTTTTTTCCCGGTGGCGAGAGGCGCCGGGCTTTCTTGCCGAGATGACTCCCCAACCCATTCCGCCGCAGGCTCCCATTCGCGTGGTTATCACCGGCGCGGGGATCATCACTTCCATGGGCCGCGGGTGGCAGGCCAATGCGGAGGGGTTCCGCGACGGGAGCATCGCCTTGCCGCAAGTGACGCTTTTCGACACCTCGCGCCAGCGCGTCTCACGGGCGGGCGAGGTGACGCTGCCGCCCGCGCCGCCCGCGACCCGGCTCGGCCCGCGCGCCGTGGCCCGTCTCGACCGCGCCACCACGCTGCTCCTGCACGCGGCCGACGAAGCCTGGCGCCAGGCGGGCTGGGAAACATTGCCCGAAGCGGACAAGGAAGCCATCCCGCTCGTCCTCGGCACATCGGCGGGCGCGATGGCGCTGGGCGAGGCGTATTACCGTCAGGCCGTCACGCTGCCCGTCTCGCGCCGGTATCAGCTCACCCGCGTGCGGCATTACCAGGCGCAACATCAGGCCGCGCTGCTCTCCGATGCGTTCGGCCTCGGGGGCGCGGCCACCATCATCGCCAATGCCTGCGCCTCGGGCGCCAATGCGCTGGGCCAGGCCTTTCAGCTCGTGCGCACGGGCCGCGCCGCCCGCGTGCTCGGCGGCGGGTATGACGCGCTGTGCCAGCTTGTTTTCGCGGGATTCGATTCCCTGCAGGCCTTGTCCACCGATTTGCCCCGCCCCTTCGATGCCCATCGCGACGGGCTGGCCGTGGGCGAAGGCGCCGCGGTGTGCCTGCTGGAGTCGCTCGACACCGCGCGCGCGCGCGGCGCAACGGTGCTGGCGGAGATCACCGGCTATGGCACGGCCACCGACCGGCACCATCTCACCCAGCCGCACCCGCAGGGCGACGCGGCGCTGCTCTCCATGCAACGGGCCTGCGCCATGGCTGGGGTCGGTCCGGCGGCTATCGATTACGTCAATTCCCACGGCACCGGCACGCCGCTCAACGACATCGCCGAAGCCCATGCCCTCCGCCGCTGGTGTGAGGCCGCCGGCGCCGATCCCGCGCATCTGGCCGTCAGCTCGACCAAGGCCGGCATCGGCCACCTGCTCGGCGGCGCCGGCGCGGTCGAAGCCGTCATCTGCCTGCTCGCCCTGCACGGGCAATTTCTCCCGCCCACCCCGACCGTCCGCACGCCCGACCCCGCGGTGAGCTTCGATCTCGTCCACACGCCACGCGCCGCGCGCGTCCGCCGCTGCCTCACCAACAGCTTCGGCTTCGGCGGCGCGAATGCCACGCTCGTCCTGGAAGCCGTCCGGGAGACCACCGCGTAAAAAAGCGCGGGCGATTTCTGGCAAAAACGTCACCAAGCCAAGGCGGACGAAAGGGAAAAAAACGCGTAAAAACAGGCCGGGGGTGACGGGATTGTCACGCCGAGCGGGTTTCATGACGAAATCGTCACCTGACACCCCGGGCGAAACCTCGCCCCATCGCCAGCATTTCCCATGTCCCAGCACATTCTCCATGCGTTTGAAGAGGCGCTCAGCGGCCTGAAACAGGACGTCATGAAAATGGCGAGCCTCGCGCGGCGGAATGTCACCAGCGCGGTGCGCGGCCTGCTGGAGCGTGACACCGGCCTGTGCCTTGAGGTCATCGCGGACGACAACGAAGTCGATCAGTTGGAAAAACAGATCGACCGCCATGGCGTGGAGATCCTCACCAAATACGCGCCGGTGGCGACCGATTTCCGCCGCGTGCTGGCGGCGATGAAGATCGCCCAGCAACTGGAGCGCATCTCCGACGAAGCGGTGACCATCGCCCGCCGCGCCCGCAAGATCAACGACCGCCATCCATTGCCCGAGTCGCAATTCATCCAGGCCGTCTATGACCTCGCCTCCGCCATGTTGCACGATGCCGTGACGAGCTTCAACGTGAGCGACATGAAGCTCGCGCTCGCCCTGGAGGAACGAGACGAAGCGCTGGACCGCATTTACGCCGAAGCCGTCACCCGCATGACCCGGCGCTCCGAGGAGGATGTGAAGCACATCGACGATTACATCGATCTCATGTTCATCGTGCGTGCGTTGGAGCGCGTCGGCGACCACTCGGTCAACATTGCCGAAGACGTGGTCTATGCGGAGACCGCGCACGATATTCGTCATGGCGGGGAAAGGCCGCCCGTGCCGTAAGGTGGGGGAGTTTTCAGCGGAGCCGCGTCACGCGCCATGCACGGCGTCGCAGATGAGGCGCAGGGAGGCTTCGAGATCGCCCGAGGCGGTTTTGAATTGATCGGCGTCGATGGTCAAGGGCGCGC
>CAZQUC010000014.1:1563-9835 GCA_964596095.1 uncultured Enterobacteriaceae bacterium | reverse complement strand
TCGAGATCGCCCGAGGCGGTTTTGAATTGATCGGCGTCGATGGTCAAGGGCGCGCCGAGCACGACCAGCGGCGCGCCATAGCCCGGGCAGGCGACGGCTTGCTCCAGCGACAGTCCGCCCACCGCCTGCACGGGGATGGAGACGGCCTGCACGACCTCGCGCAATTGATCCAGCGGGCTGGGCATGCGCCGTCCGGCGGCTGCGATGCCGCGGCGCTCGTCGTAGCCGATGTGGTGGACGATGTAATCGCAGCCGAGATCCTCCAGCCACTTGGCCCCGGCGACCATGTCCGGGCACACCATATTGTCGCCCATGACCTTGACGCCGAAATCGCGTCCGGCCTGCACCACGCACTTGATGGTCTCCTCATGCGCGCGGGCCATCACCACCACGTGGGTCGCGCCCGCTTTGGCCATCATTTCCGCTTCCAGGTAACCGCCGTCCATCGTCTTCAAATCAGCTACGATGGGCACGCCGGGAAAGCGCTCGCGCAAGCGGCGCACGCCATGCAAGCCCTCCGCGAGAATGAGCGGCGTGCCGGCTTCCAACCAATCCACGCCCGCCCGCAGGGCCATTTCCGCCGTGGCGAGCGCTTCGTCGATGTTGGTGAGGTCGAGGGATATTTGGACGATGGGGGTCATGGTGGAGAAATATGAAGGATGAAAAGGGCGGGAGCCTACCCGTAGCCTTCGGCGATCTATTTCAATCAAGCCCTCTCCGCAACCGCTTCACGCCGCGGCGACTTCCTTGCCTTCCTGCCCGTTGGTGGAGGAGGGCTCCGGCAGTTTGGTGACGAGGATTTTATCCACGCGGTGGCGGTCCATGTCGATGATCTCGAAGCGCCATCCCTGCCAGTCGAAGAATTCGCCTTCGGAGGGGACGTGCGAGAGCTGGCTGACGACGAAGCCGGCCAGGGTCTGGTAATCGCGGCCGGCTTCTTCGGGGAACTCCAGTCCTTCCAGCTCCTCGGCGGCGGATTCGATGTCGTAGAGGCCGTCGATGAGCCACGTGCCGTCCTCGCGCTTTTTGGCGGAGGGTTGGAGGCGCTGGTCGAGCGTGGGGATGTCGCCGAGCACGGCCTGCGCCACGTCGGACATGGTGACCAGGCCGGCGATGCTGCCGAATTCATCGGCGACGAGCGCGACATGGAAGCGGTGGCGGCGCAGCGCTTCCAGCAATTGGCGGACGTTCTGCGTTTCCGGCACCACCAGCGGCTTGATCATGAGGTCGCGCACGCGCGCCGCGGTGCCGGCCGCGGTGTTGGCGTAGAGCGATTTGATGGACACGATGCCCACCACGTTGTCGCGGCTGACTTCATAGACCGGAAAGATGGAATGCCCGCTGACGACGATCTTGTGCCACACCTGCTCCGGCGGCTCGTCGCGGCCGAGGAAGACGATCTTCGGCCGCGGGGTCATGATTTCCCGGACCGCCAGCGAGTCGAGCGAGAGCACGCTCTCGACCATCTCCTGCTCCGCTTCATCGAAGACGCCCGCGCGGCGGCCTTCGAGCATGAGATCGACGATCTCCTCGTCGGTGACGGAGGATTCCGTGCGCGGGCCGACGCCGAAGAGCTTGAGCAGGAAATCGGTGGTGGTGGTCAGCACATGCACCAGCGGTGTGCAGATCCACGAGAGGCGGAGCATGAACCCGGAGACGGCGCGGGAAATGCCCTCGGGATTGGTCAGCGCCAGGCGTTTGGGGATGAGTTCGCCGATGACGATGGAGAGAAAGGTGATGAGGCCGACGACGAGGACTTTCGACAGCCACGAGGCATGAGCCGCCATGGCGGGAAAACCGTTCAGCCAGTTCTGGAACCGGACGGCCAGCGTTTCACCGCCGAACAAGCCGGAAAAAATGGCGATGGCGGTGATGCCGAGTTGGACGGTGGAGAGGAAGCGGGTGGGATGTTCGGAGAGTTGGAGCGCGGTGCGGGCGCGGGCGTCCCCCTCTTCGGCGAGACGTTGCAATTTACTGCGCTTGGCCGAGACCACGGCCAATTCCGTCATCGCAAACGCCCCATTGGCCAGCAGTAGCAGGAAGAGGATCAGCAGTTCGGTTGTCATTGATGATTTTGGGCGGCTCAGTATGGCCGAAACCTTCGCGCGAGCAAGTGCCAGGCCAAGGTGGCGGCAGAGTTTATGTTCGCATGCCTCTTTGATAGGAAAAAGCCGGTCGCGTCCCTCACGGATGCCCTTGGTGTTTCCCGGCTTGGCAGACGGCGGATTGCCACCAGAGTTCGCGGCATGAAACGAATCCTCGGACTTCTGCTCGCGCTCGCCGGACTGGTTTCCGCCCAAGTCGTGTTTCCCGCCGCCGACGGCCCCGGCCAGGGCAAGCGTGTGGCCTTGCTGGCGGGCGATGAAGAATACCGCTCCGAAGAAGGGCTGCCCCAGTTGGCGAAAATCCTTTCCCAACGCCACGGCTTCCACGCCACCGTGGTGCTGCCCATCGATCCCGCCACCGGCACGATCGACCCCAACAACCAGAAAAATTTGCCGGGATTGGAAACGGCGTTGGCTGACGCCGACGTGGTGATCCTGCTGTGGCGATTCCGCGATCCGGGCGAGGCGGGGCTGAAGGCGTTCGAGAGCTACTATCTTTCCGGCAAACCGCTCATCGCCCTGCGCACCTCGACGCACGCGTTCGACATCAAGGACAAGACCGGCCCCTTCGCCAAATGGACGTGGAATGCCAAGGAGCCGTGGCCGGGCGGCTTCGGCCAGCAGGTGCTCGGCGAAACGTGGATCAACCACCACGGTGATCATGGATCGGAGAGCACCCGCGGCGTCATCGACCCCGGCGCCCAGGACGATCCGCTGCTGCGCGGCGTAACCGATGTGTGGGGGCCGACAGATGTCTATGGCGTCGTGAATTTGCCGCCGACGGCCAAAGTGCTCCTGCGCGGCCAGGTCATCGCCGGGATGAAGCCTACCGATCCACCGGTGGAAGGCAAAAAGAACGACCCCATGCAACCGCTCGCCTGGACGCTGGAGCACCAGAACGAAGCGGGCAAGACCAACAAGATCTTCACCACCACGATGGGCGCGGCCACCGACCTGGAGAGCGAGGGCTTGCGCCGCCTCTTGGTCAACGCCGTCTATGCCTTCGCGGGGCTGGAGGCGCCGGCGAAGGCCGACGTGACGCCGGTGGGCGAGTTCCAGCCCACGCCCTTCGGGTTCAATGGCTTCAAAAAAGGGGTCAAGCCTGCCGATCTCGGCGGTGTGGTGACGCCGTGACGTGAGGGGGCGCATGTTGGCTATCGACGACATCAGCAAAGCCTACACGGCTGACCGCGCCGCGGTGGAGGACGTGAGCTTCCACGTCGGCGCGGGCGAGATCGTCGGGCTGCTCGGCCACAACGGCGCGGGCAAGAGCACGCTGCTGGGCTGCATGTTGGGCTTGGTGAGCCCGGACCGCGGCGAGGTGCGCATCGCCGGCGTGTCCGTGCAGCGGGACCGCGAGCGCGCGCTGCGTCGCGTCGGCGCCATCTTCGAAGCGCCGGCGTTTTACGATTACCTCAGCGGCTGGCGCAATCTCCGGATCCTGAGCGCACTCAGCGGCTTCGCGGACGTGGCGGCGACGCGCGAGGTGGTGGAGAGGGTAGGCCTGACGGCGCGCATCCACCACTGCGTCGGCGCCTACAGCCACGGGATGCGCCAACGGCTCGCCCTCGCGCAGGCGCTGCTCCCCATGCCCGAGCTGCTCTTGCTCGACGAGCCGACCGACGGCCTCGACCCGGAAGGCATCCGCGAATTTCGCGACTTCGTCCGGCGGCTGCGCGACGAGCGCGGGATCACCATTTTGTTCAACTCGCACCTGCTCACCGAAGTCGAGCGGCTCTGCGACCGCGTGGCCATCATCAAGGCCGGGCGCTTGCTCTATGTCGGCACCGGCGCGGAGTTGCGACAGCCGCACCAGCGGTTCGTGGTCGCGACGGACGACTGGGACCAGCTCGCCGCGCTTGTCGGGGCTCTCGGCGGGCGGGCCGCCACGCCCCCGGTCGTCGAGCTGCCGCCGGAAGCCGACATCGCCGATCTCGTGGCGCAAGCCGTGCAGACCGGCCTGCGCGTGCGCCAGGTGACCCCGCAGCAGGAGACGCTGGAGGAGCTTTATTTGAAGGTCTCGGCGTAAAGAGATCCTGGAGTGCGGAGGCTCGCCTCCGCTTTCCAGCTCACCGGCTTGACGGTGAGGTGAGGGGAGGGGATGAGCGCGCCCTCGAAAAGCGAGATACAGCGTTGAGACGCAAGGGGAAAATTCCGGAAAACTTGCGATGGTTGTCTTTTTTTCTGAGCGAGTTATGCCGGTGAGTTGTTGAAAGGCTGTTGATGGGATCACCTGAAATGCCCAACCGCTACTTCGAGGACCAGGGGCTGTTCAGCCTGGAATAAGCCTGGGAGAAAGAGATGAGTCTCCTGCGAGGAGCCACTGGCTAACCGGAGAGCCGGATGCGGGAAAGCCGTCAATCCGCCGCCCTACCTCTATCAAACGGCCGCTCAGACGGTCAATCCGTAGTCGATGAGCGCGCGGGACTCGTCCCAGATGTATTTGCTGCTGCTGCCGAGGATGATGGCGATGACCTCACGGCCATTGCCCTGGCCGCTGGAAACGAGGCATTTGCCGGAAGCCCGGGTGTAGCCGGTCTTCATGCCCGTGCAGTAGGAGCAGTCCTTCATCAAATGGTTGGTGGTCTTGAGCGTGATGGTCTTCCCGTCGGCAAAACGGAAAGGCAAGGTCTGCAAACGCACGATCTGCCGGATGACGGGCACATGATACGCGGCGCGGGCGATCCAGGCGAGATCGCGGGCGCAGGATTGCTGGCCCGGCGCGGGCAGGCCGCTCGCGTTGATGAACCGGGAGCGGCGGCAGCCGAGACGCGCGGCCCGTTCCGTCATGAGCCGGCCGAAGGCGGCCTCACTGCCGGCATAGTCGCGGCCGAGGCAGCGGGCGACGTCGTTGCAGCTCTTGACGAGCATGGCCTGCATGAGGTAGCCGCGGCCGTAAGTCTGGCCGGGCTTCAGGCCGAGCTTGGTCGGCTCCACTTTGAGATCATCCGCCTGCACGGTGAGGCGTCCGTGGAGATTGGCGCCGCACAGAATCAGGGCGGTGAGCAATTTTTGCGTGCTGGCGATGGGCCGGATCTGGTCGGCGTTCTTTTCATACAACACCTTGCCGGTGCGCGCATGGATGAGCATGGCGACCGGAGCCGCAATGACCGGCGGCCGCGCGGCGGCCTCCGCACGAGGAGCCACCGCGAGGGCGGCGCCCCCGGCCAGGGTCGCCATGAACTGACGTCGGGAAAAATCGGTGTGGTTCATTCCTTGGTCTGGGCTCGGGAGGAAGATGGGGCCGCCCCGGACCCGGTCGCGGCAGATGGAGAGGTTCCGGCACGCCGGCGGTCGCTTCCCGAAGGTCCGATTGCTTCGGGGATATTAATTTCCTCATTCGCTGCCTCCTTCAACTGTTTTTCCATCAAGTCGTCGCGCGGCGATCCGAGCTCTACGGCGCGCAGGTAGTGGCGCCGGGCCAATTCGGGCGAGGGAGGGCGGCGTTCCAGATACAACAAGGCGAGGTTGAAATGCGCCTCGGCATACTCCGGATCGAGATCGAGGGCGCGCTGCAAGGACGCTTCGGCCGCCGTCGGCCATTGCAATCCCTTGAGCGTGGCTGCGAGGTAGTTGTGCGCGCGGGGATCGGCGGGATCCTCGGCCACCGCGCGGCTCAACGCGCTCAGCGAGAGCCACCACGCCTGCCGTTCGTAGTGGGCGAGACCAATGGTCAGCCACGCTTGGGCGAGGCCGGGTTGGAGCCGCACCGCTTTTTCCAAATGAGCCAAAGCGTCCGCATATTCCTTCATTTGGAATTCCACCGTGCCGAGATTAACCAGAATGGGGACATTTTCCGGGGAATTATGCAGTATTTCCTTATATATATCGCGGGCTGATTCCCAATCCTTCTTAGCAACAGCAAGCGCCGCCTTTCGGGCTAGATCTGAGGATTTTTTTGTGTCAGTGACCGTCGATGCAGATTTTTTTCCATTTTCATTGCTTTCTTGCGCCAAAGAAATACTCTGGACGCCAGTAATCGCATTAAGTGTGATAAAGAAGGACATAGTAATACATCCACCAAAGGGAATAGGGGATTTCATAGTCTTAAAACAATCAAGAGTTCTCACTTGCGCTCACACCTACGATAGGATGATTTTGAACTAACTGGAAACACCGCTTGTGCGTTGTTCTCCAGCCTGGACCACAACACCATACCATGCTCACTAATCGACAACAACAACTGCTGGATTTCCTGCACGACTACTCCCGAACTCAGGGGGTCATGCCTTCCACCCGGGAAATCCAACAGCACTTCGGCTTCGCCAGCCAAACCGCCGCCGTCAGTCACTTGCGCGCCCTGGAGCGCAAGGGGGTGATTAGGAAACTGCCGGGAAAAGCCCGGGCGCTCGTGTTCCCTGATCAACTCGGGCGTTCCGAGAGCCTGCACGTTCCTGTGTATGGCTCCATTCCCGCCGGATTGCCGACCACTACCGAGGCGGCTCCGGAAACGCACATCGCCGTCGATGCCACATTGCTCGGCTTGACGCGCCAATCCAAATCCCTCGCCCTCAAGGTGCGGGGCGATTCCATGATCAACGCGCACATCCTCTCCGGCGATCTGGTCATCCTCGAAAAATCCACCCCGCGCCACGGTGATATCGTGGCGGTGCTGATCGATGGCGAGACCACGCTCAAGAGATTCATTCTCGACGGCGAAAACGGCAGCACACCGTTCCTGCGCGCGGAAAACGACGCCTACCCCGACTTGATCCCGGCGAGCGAGCTGGTGATCCAAGGCGTGATGATCGGCCTGGTCCGCACCGCGTAAAAAAACGGCCGGTCCTCCCCGGTCACGCCAAGCCGCGGGTGCGGAGTTCAGCCAGCACCCAGTGGTATTCATCGGCCAATGACGCGGTAACATCAAGTTGCCGCAGGGCCGGAGGAAGCACCTCCCACGTGTAGGTCTCGATTTCGAGATGGCGGCAGAGCCCGGGCTCGGCCGCCAGCGCGTCAAGCGCGCCCTGCAAGTGATCCCGCGTATCGAAGAGCGGCGCGCCGGGCGCGGCATGCAGCGGGATGTGGAAATGCACGCGCCACTCGTCCCCCACTTCGCCCTCGCGTCCCTCCGTGGCGGCCTGCAACGCGTTGGGAAGATCGACATAACGGCGCAGCCCGTCCGCCTCGGCAGGCCCCAGCGCCCCTGGTTTGACGATGACCTGATGCAGATACGTCTCCTCGTGGAAGGCGCGCAATTTTTCCAAGGCCTCCGGCGTGGGCGTCAGCCGCAGCGCGGAGCTGAGATGCAGCTTGCTGACGCGCAGCCCCGCCTCCCGCAACCGCGCGAAGGCCTGGCGTGGCTCCTCGTATTCCAGGGCGAGATGGCAGCAATCGTAGTTGATGCCGACCACCGCGCGCACGTCGTCGTCGAAATCCGCCATGAAGTCGATGAACTCCGCGCTCGTCTCCAGCGTGCAGAGCGGCTCCGGCTCCAGGCCGAGATGAAGATCGCGGCCGGTGGCGCGGCGGAGCCGGTGCAGATGCCGCGCGCAGTCCTCCACGTGGCGGCGCCATTGGTCTTTCGCGTCCGCGGGCAGATCGAACGTCTTGAACGACAGCGGCAGCGTGCTCACGCTGCCTTCGCCGCCGGGCGGGACCAGTTCGGCGAGAAGATCGAACAAGGCCTTCGTGTATTCCAGCCGCTCCGGGGTGTGCCAACCCGGATGATACACCTGCTCCTTGACCCGCGTGCCGTGAAAACGCCCGTAGGGAAATCCATTGATGGTGAAGACATAGCAATTTTCGCGCTCGAGCCAGCGCCGGAATTCCGCTTTCGCCGCCGCGTCGGACAACTCCCGCACCACCTCGACGCCGAGGCGCAGGCCGAGACCAAACGGCGTGTCTTTATCGCCGACCCGGTCGCGCACGGCCAGCGCGTGTGTTTGCAAGGCGTGAAAGACTTCCGGCCAGGTTTCGCCGCGATGGATGTTGGTGCAATAGGTGAGATGGTGCCCTTGGGTCAGTTGCATGCAGGGATAATGGGATAGTAAGACAATGAGGATGAGGAAGCCGTCGTTGAGGTGGACGCATCCTCCGAAAGGAACCGGGGCTGTCATCCCCAATGAAGGGCCGGGGAGCCCCCGAGGCGAAGCGAATGTGGAGTGCGGACGGCTTGCCACCGCTCTGGGGGAGAGGGGCTTGCCCCTCGCGGCGGGACATCACCGCGA
>CAZQUC010000014.1:0-1463 GCA_964596095.1 uncultured Enterobacteriaceae bacterium | reverse complement strand
CCTCACCGGCAAACAGGTGAGCCGGAAAGCGGAGGCAGCGAGTTCCCCGCATTCGGGCAAAATCGAAGTTGACACCCGCCCGCTTCTTCATTAGTTGCCTCTCCCCGCAAGCCGTGGACTGACGGCTCGCGGTTCTTTTTTTGAGTCATGAAGACATTTTCCGCGAAAGCCGAGCAAGTGCAGCGCCAATGGTGGGTGATCGATGCCAGGGACCAGGTTCTCGGCAAGGTCGCCGAGAAAGCCGCGCGCGCGCTCCGGGGCAAGGACAAGCCGATTTTCACACCGCATGTCGATACCGGTGACTTCGTCATCGTCATCAATGCCGAGCACGTCGTGCTCACCGGCAAGAAAGAGACCGACAAAGAATACCGCACCTTTTCCGGTTATGTCGGCGGCCACCACACCCGCACCCCGAAGCAATTGCGGGAATCCCATCCCGAGTTGATCCTGGAGCGCGCCATCAAAGGCATGATCCCCCACAATCGCCTCGGCCGCGCGGTTTACCGCAAGCTCAAGGTTTACAAAGGTTCTTCCCATCCCCACGAAGCCCAGACGCCGCAGCCGCTGGCCCTCTAACCATCGCTCACTTTTTTTGATCTGAACATGGCCACCACCACCGCCGCCACCGGACGCCGCAAAACCGCCACCGCGCGGGTTACCCTCAAGGAAGGAACCGGCGCCCTCACTATCAACGGCCGCAGCTTGGAAGACTACTTCCCGTTGCTCAGCCACCAGAACAGCTTGCTCCTTCCTCTGCAAGTGGCCGAGGCCACCCAGAAGTTCGACGCCTCCGTCCGCGTCAGCGGTGGCGGCCAGACCGGGCAAGTGGGCGCCATCCGCCACGCGCTTGCCCGCGCTCTGCTGGCCACCGATACCGAACTCCGTAAGCCCTTGCGTGACAAAGGTCTCCTCACCCGCGACCCGCGGATGAAGGAACGGAAAAAGCCCGGTCAGCCCGGCGCGCGCGCCCGCTTCCAGTTCTCTAAACGGTAAGCGACAGCCCGGAGTCATCCGGGATTTCCCTCCCTTGGCATCTCTTGTTAATTTTTCGCCCCGCCTGTGGCTCCCTTCGTCCGGCGCGGCTTTCATCATCGGGGCGTAGCGCAGCCTGGTAGCGCGCTTGGTTCGGGACCAAGAGGTCGTGGGTTCGAATCCCGCCGCCCCGACCAGATAATCAAGGAATTACGAAAAAGAGGTGGGGAAAGGGTTGATTGTGATAGCGGAAATGTGATAAACGAGGACGCCTCGTTCCTTTTGCCGCTTGTGTCACTTCAAAAGCTCGACCTGTAAAAAGCTTCGACGCCTCTCCGCCTTCATGGATCGTGAAATCCACCGGTTCGGGTGCCCTTTGCCAAGTGAGATTGGCGGAAGCGGACGTGTCTTCTGGTTATGGAATGAGGGAGAGGGATTCCCAGGTGTGGTGCGCCGCTTCCGGGCATCAGGCCATTGTGGACGGTGGTTTA
>CAZQUC010000013.1:15396-22970 GCA_964596095.1 uncultured Enterobacteriaceae bacterium | reverse complement strand
CCGACATCCAGCGTGCGGATGATGACCCCCTCCGGCCCGGCCGCGCGCGCCGCCCTCGTGTAGTCCGCGGCTTGGGTTTCCTCGTCCGGCCAGGCCAGGCGGTTGAGAAAGAGGAACTCCGTGCGGTAAAGTCCGACCCCCTCCGCGCCATGGCCGAGCGCCGCCGGGGTCTCGTCGGCCAACTCGATATTCGCCGAGATGAGGATGCGCCGCCCGTCGCGGGTGACGGCCTCGCCCTCGCGCAAGGCGTGCAATTGCTGGTCCACCTTGGCCCGGCGGCGGCGGGCCGATTCGTAAGTCGAAATCGTTTCGCGCGAGGGATGGACGATGAGCACGCCCTCCGCGCCGTCGAGCAGCACCGTGTCGCCCGCCTGCAAATACGAATGCAGGTCGTGCAGCCCGACCACGGCCGGAATCCCCAGCGAGCGCGCGAGAATGGCCGTGTGGGAAGTGGCGCTGCCCGCCTCGGTGGCGAAACCGAGCACTTTCTTTTTATCCATCTCCACGGTCTCGGACGGCGTGAAATCGTGCGCGAGCAGCACATGCGGGAACTTCTCCTGCTCCCGCTGGGCCGTGCCGCCGAGATTGCGCAACACCCGGCGGGTCACGTCCTCCAGGTCCGCTACCCGTTCGCGCAGATACGGATCGTCGAACCGCCGCATCGCCGCCATGTAGCGCTCCATCACCCGGTAGAAGGCGCCTTCGGCGAGCCAGTGCTCTTTGAGGATGGCCTTCTCCACCTCGGCCAGCAGGGCCGGATCCTCCGCCATCAAGAGGTGGGCCTCGAAAATTCCCGCCTGCTGCGCGCCCGCCGAGCCGGCCGCCTGGTCGAGCAGTCCTTGCAATTGGCCCTTGGTGGCGGCGAGGGCGCGTTGGAAGCGGCGCCATTCCTCCTCCGCCGCTTCGGCCGGGCCTTTCTTCTTCCCCGGCTCGATGAAGAACGCCTCATGGAAATGCGCCCGTCCGATGGCCAGACCGGGCGAGACACCCAGACCACGAATGTGAATCTCCGGAGCGAGGCGCTGGCTTTTGAGGAGCGGCACCGCGCATTAGAGCACAGGAACGCGCGCGCTGTCCACTGTTTTGGAAACGCACGCTTGAACCGGCGGCCGTCCTTCCCACCGTTCTTTCTCATGAAAGCCCTGCTCTTGCTGCTCGTGCTGGCGTGGCCCTGTCGTCCACTGTTGGCGGAAGATGAAGTGGCCTTGCTACGCCGGGAATTGGCGGCTTTGCAACAACGGGTGACGGCGCTGGAGGAGGATAACCGCCGGCTCAAGCAGCGTCTGGAAGTCGAGCAACTGGTGGTGCGGAAGGAGCTGATCGTGTCCGATACCGGGGTTCCATGGGAAAAGGGCTTTGAGGCCCAGGAGATTCCGCGCGGCCTGTATGCGCGCTCGCTGGGGGACGGCCCCGGCGGTTTGTGGGTGCGCAGCCGGCTCATCAAGGGAGAGATCGACGATCCGTTCGATGATCGTTTTCATGCCCTCGAAAGCGACGGCACGTTGCGCCGTGCGCCAGGGCACATTTCCTGGAACGTCTGGCTGGACGACGCGTGGCGGCAAATGGCGATCATCCAAGGCGAGGGGGTGGAGTTCTCGGAAGTGCCGCGGCCGGAGTGGAACGGCGTCACGCATCCCGGCCGGATCCGGCTGCAAACCTTCCGCCCCGGGCATGACGAGCCGTTGACCGACGCCTTGATCGGCCAGGGGATGATGTCACTGGGCGGCGGTGGTTTCGGCGGCGGCGGGCTTCCGTTCGCGCGCGAGGTGCTGCACTTGTGGGGAGGAGTCATTACCCAAGCGGAACTTTCCACCCCGGTCGCTCCGGTGGTGACGTCCCATGACGGCTCGGGGTCGCGCCAATATGCGATCGTGGCAGTGGGCGCGCAGGGCCGCCGGTCGCCGGTCTCACCTCCCACCCCCGCGGGTGGTCGAGCCCGGCTCAAGTGGAAGAGCGTTCCCGGCGCCGATAGCTATATCGTCGTGCGCGATGGACAGGATCTCGCCGGTCCGTTGCGGATCGAAGGGGCGTGGAAAGAATGGCACGATGACGGCACACCGTGAATCCCGGCTGTCGAAGTGGCCTTGCCGGGAGTTTTGCCGCTGATTAAACTCCGCCCGCTCCATGAAGATATTCTCCTACGGCCTGTTGCTGCTGTCAGTGTGCTTGGTCATTGACGCCGTGCATGATGAGGTGACAGGCGAGGCGGTGGCCTCGAGTCCCGGCCGTGGAGGCGCGATCCACCGAATTGATCGTGGCGCCGACCCAGAGCAATTCCGCAATCTCATGAATTACCAATGGGTGCGGGCCTCTTTGCCAGCGCTGGCGGGGTTGTTCTTTCTCAAGATGATCCGCCGGGGCGAGCAACTGGACCCGCTGTCACCGGACTTTCAGGGCCAGGATTCCCTGGACGAGTTGTCCGACTATCTCGACAGCCAGCGGAAAGGGAAATAGCTCCGAGACCTCCAGGCGGTGCTCGCGGCGGAGCGCCATCTTGACGTTGCGCGGTTCGTCCTTTAGGTGGCGCTCCTTCGGCGTCCGGCGGCAGAGGGCCGGCGAAATCTGTTCCGGCCATTGATCGAGGCGGGCGCCCATCGTCACCGAAATCCCAACCGTTTTCACCTCAACCACTTCATGAATACCGCCATTCTCGCCCAAGCCGCCGCGCAAGCCCGCGGCCTCGCCATGGACGCCGTCCACGCCTGCTCGTCGGGCCATCTGGGTCTGCCGCTCGGAGCGGCGGAAATCGGAGCCGTGCTTTTCGGCGAAAGCCTCGTTTTCGACCCCGCCGCGCCGCGTTGGATCAACCGCGACCGTTTCATCCTCAGCGCGGGCCATGGCTCGATGTTCCTGTATAGCTGGCTGCACCTGGCGGGTTACGACGTGCCGCTGGAGGAGGTGAAACGCTTCCGCCAATTGCACTCGATCACCCCGGGGCATCCGGAATTTCATGAAACGCCGGGCGTGGAATGCACCACCGGTCCGCTGGGCCAGGGCGTGGGCAATGCGGTGGGCTTCGCGCTCAGCGCCAAGCGGGCGGCCGCGGTCTATAACACGGCGGAGCATCAGATCTTCACCCAGCGCGTGTTCGCCCTCGCGGGCGACGGCTGTCTCCAGGAAGGCGTGGCTATGGAAGCTGCCGCCTTCGCCGCCCATAACGGGCTGGATAACCTGATCCTCCTTTACGACTCCAACGACGTGACGCTCGACGCCATGGCCAAGCAGACGCAGAGCGAGGACGCGGCCAAGAAATTCGAGGCGCTGGGCTGGGACGTCGTCACCATCGACGGGCACGATTTCGCCGCCATCCACGCCGCCATCGAGCGGGCCAAGATCACGCAAAACGGCCGGCCGCATTTCATCATCGCGAAGACGGAAATCGGCCGCGGCATTCCCGAAGTGGCCGGCACCGCGAAGGCCCACGGCGAAGGCGGCGCCAAATTCGTCGAGGCCGCCAAGAAAAATCTCGGCCTGCCCGAAGGCGCGTCGTTCTACGTCAGCGACGACGTGCGGGCGTTTTTCGCGGGGAAAACACAACAACGCGCGACGGCGCGAGCGGAATGGCAACAGACCTTCGAGGCGTGGGCGGCCGCCAATCCGACGCTGAAAAAGCAGCTCGACGCCGCGCTCTCCGGCGAAGCCCCCGCCGACCTGTTGGCGCGCATTCCGGAATTTCCCGCCGAGGGCAAAGCCGCCACCCGCAATAGCGGCGGGGAAATCCTCCAGGTGCTCGCCGAGGCCGTGCCGCACCTCATCACCGGCAGCGCGGACCTTTTCGGCTCCACCAAGAACTACATCAAAAACGGTGGCGACTTCTCGGCCGCGAATCCCGCCGGCCGCAACATCTGGTTCGGCATCCGCGAGCACGGCATGGGCGCGATCTGCAATGGCCTCGCCTATGACGGCCTCTTCCGCGCCAGCGGGGCGACCTTCCTCGTCTTCGCGGATTACGTGCGCCCGAGCATCCGCCTCGCTTCACTTGCCAAGCTGCCGGTCATTTACATTTTCACGCACGATTCGGTCGGGGTGGGGGAGGACGGCCCGACGCACCAGCCGGTCGAAACCGTCAGCGGCCTGCGCGTCATTCCCAATCTCGACGTCATCCGCCCCGCCGATGCCGAGGAAACCGCGGGCGCCTTCGTCGCCGCGCTGGAGCGCACCGATGGTCCGACCCTGCTCGCGCTCAGCCGTCAGGATCTGCCGCATCTTGGCTTCGCCTCCGCCGCCACGCGTCGCGAGGGCGTGTTCCGCGGCGGTTACATTCTGAAAAAAGAGACCGCGCCGCTGGAGGCCATCGTGCTCGCCACCGGCTCCGAAGTGCAGCACGCCGTGGCCGCCGCGCAGGACCGGCCGGGCGTGCGCGTCGTCTCGCTGCCGTGCTTCGAGCGCTTCGACCGCCAGCCCCAAAGCTACCGCGACGACGTGCTGCCGCCGTCCGTCACCAAACGCATCGCCATCGAAGCCGGCGTGACCGCCTTGTGGTGGAAATACGTCGGCTTGTCCGGCCAGGTGATCGGCATCGACCGCTTCGGCCTCAGCGCCCCCGGCGACACCGCCATGAAAGAGCTTGGCATCACCGCCGACGCCGTGGTCCGGGCGCTCGTTTGAGGCCGGTGGTGAAGAGACGCGCCTCTCCCTCTTGTCCCTGAGTTTGCCCACAAAAAAGCGGCGCGGAAAACTTCCGCGCCGCTTTTGCGTTTTTATAGGTTGGAAAGGGGAACCTACCGTTTTACTTGCCGGAGGTGTAAGCGCCGGTGGAAACAGGAGCGGGCGCGGGGGCGGGCGCGGGCTTGGATTGGCAGGCGCTCAGCGTCAGGCTGAGGGTGGCAACGGCGAGCAGCAGCAAGGTGATGTTCTTCATGTGGATGGAATACACTAAGGTATGGTTGTTCTCTGTTTGGAGTGCCGGCACGTCATGTGCCGTCTCCCGCCAGAATGATTCGGATATTCGTAATTTCCAGTAATTTTCTTCTAAGAAATTATTCCGATCACTCTTCATCTGGCGACGATTTTTTTGCGGGTAAAGCCGTGACCTGCGCCGAGGTCCGGTTATCGAACGGACAAGCGACCTCATGAATGAATTTCGCAAACACAGAACCCCTCCGAGCACGGGATTTTTAGCGATAGTCTTTTATCCAAAATGTTATTGAACATATAAATATTGTGATATTTTCTATTGATTATACAAAGGCGCTGGCGGAGTGATGCCGCTCTATGAGCCCAGAATTGAGTGCCTTGTCATCCCCTCTGGATTCCGGTCGCCCCGCCCCCGCCATCACCGTTCTCATTATCTACAAAAACGGGATATCCCAGTCGATAGAGAATCAGAATGGAGGCGCCGCCATCAGAAACCTTGGCTCCGAATGGAGAGCCAGCCCGAACGATGCGGCCGTGAGGTCGTATGATTTTCAGGATGCCCAGCATCAAACGGGACGAATCTGGCTCCGGTTGTCGGACATCAACAGCATCCAGATTCTCAACGCGACGTAGGCCGCCGGCGCAGGAACCGGTTGGCGGCGCGGGAAGGCGTGGTAGGCTCGGGGGTGAACATGAAGCTGACTTTCTTGTGGGGTGTCGGGGTCGGGGCGGCCCTGTTGCTCTTCGGTGCGGGGGCGGTCGCCGCGCCGCCGCGGTCATCCACGCCGGAGGCGCTCGTGCCGGCGAACATGCAGCCGCAGACCGATGACAAGGGGAACCAGTGGAGCCTGAGCAATTATGGCTTCCTGCAAAACACCGGGAATTCGTTCTTCAATAACATCCTCATGCTGCACGTGAACGGGCAGCAGTTCTATAATTACCAGCCGCAGATGACTTCCGACGGGAAGGAATTCGTGCTGCACGCGCAGCAGCCGCTGATGGGGTTGCAGATCACGCGGCGCGTCCGGTTGTTGGAGAAGGAGGGGATCATGCGCTATGTGGATGTGTTCCAGAATCCCGGCACGGCGTCGATCACGGCCACGGCGGAGTATCGGAACAATTTTTCCAGTCCGCTGAAAAGCGTGGTGACGGATCGCGGCGTGCTCAATCCCGGCACGCTGGCCAAGGGCGAAACAGGGGTGGTGATCTCCTCGAAACAAAACGCCCAGCGCGCGGTGGCCTTCGTGCTCGGTCCGCCGCACGGCGGGCTGCGGCCTTCGTTCAGCCAGCGCGGGCAATACGAATGCCACTTTTCCTTCGCGTTGACCGTGCCGCCCGGCCAGAGCGTCTCATTGGCCTACGCCGCGGCCATCGTGCCGCCCCCGCCGGAGAAAGATCCGGCGGCGTTGGGCAAACTTTTCAAGAGTGTCGCGGCGGCGAAATTCCTGAAATCCATCCGGCGCGAGGAGCTGGCGTTGCTGGCGAATTTTGCCGTGTCGGTGGGAGCGGAACCGGCCGCTTTCCTTTCCTCTCAGGGGGTGGGATCGCTGGATCTGGAGCGCGGAAAGTCCGACGTGCTGGCGCTGGGTGACAAGACGCGGCTGACCGGCACGGCGAGCAGCACCACTTTCTCCGTGACCACGCCGATGGGCGCGGTCACGGTGCCATTCGAGAACGTCGCGGCCGTGACCGGCGGCGCGCGGGCCGCCGGCAGCGCGAAAATCTTTCTGCGCGACGGGCAGGTATTCTCCGGCGAGGTGAAGGCGGAGGACTTTCGTTTTGCCATGCCCAGCGGCGCGCGGGTCGATCTGGATCTCGGCTCGCTGGACCGGCTGGTGCGCGCTCCCGCCGCCGAGGAAGGCAAATGGGACAAGGACACGGTGGCGATGCTCGTCACCTATCAAGGCGCGCAATTGGCGCTGGCGGCCGGCGACGCGCGTTTCGAATGCACCACGCCGTGGGGGCCGCTGTCCTTTACGCTCGATGACCTCAAGTGGTTCGCGCCCAGCGATGAGGGGCTGGTCGGGCATCTGGTCGAATTCAAGGACGGCAGCCGGTTCTTCGGTTTCATGTCCGGCCCGCCCGTCACGGCGCCCACGCGGTTGTTCGGCCCGCAGACGTTTTCCACCGCGCAGTTGCGTGGCGTGGTCACCGCCGCCGCGCTTGCCAAGGGGCGGACTGGCGCGGAGGAGGACGAGGGTTTGAGCCGGCCGCATCTCGTGCTGGCCGGCAATCAATTGCTGCCCGGCCAGATCGAGGCGGAATCGCTCGACATCCTCACCGGCTCCAAAATCGTGCAGGTTCCGCCGAGCGGCATCCGCTCGCTGCGCAATGTCAGCGAGGAAGTGGCGACCGGAGAACTCGAAGGCAACTCGCCGCCGTTCGAGATCGAGCTGTGGGGCGGCGGCGTCATGGTCGGCCAATTGCGCGAGCCGGTGCTGGGCGTGCGCGTGCGCGATGCCCTCTGGCGAGTGCCCGCCGGCGACATCGTCGAATTCAACAACCCCGCGCCGCGCCTTTCCGACGAAGTGCGGCTGCGCATCACGGGCCTGCTCCGCGACCTCGGCAGCGAGGATTGGGAAAAACGCGAAGCTGCCAGCCAATCGCTCGCCGAACTCGGCTTTCTCGCGCGCCCGCTGTTGGAGGAATGCCTGAAAACCACGCCCGATCCCGAAGTGCGCCACCGCGTGGAGAAATTGCTCGACGGCATGGAGTAG
>CAZQUC010000013.1:0-15296 GCA_964596095.1 uncultured Enterobacteriaceae bacterium | reverse complement strand
CAGATCCCACCACCATGCCCCACTATCATGCTCTCATCATCGGCGGCGGTCCCGCCGGCAGCACGGCCGCCCTCACTCTGCGCGGAGCCGGGCGTTCCGTGCTGGTTTTGGAGAAGGAAGTCTTCCCGCGCTTCCACATCGGTGAGTCGCTGCTGCCTTACAACAAGCGCTTGATAAGGGAACTCGACCTGCTGCCGTTGATGGAGCAGGCGGGATTCCCCCGCAAGGTCGGCGCCCAGTTCTGGCTCGGCAACGGCTCGCGCCGGGTCGATTTCTTTTTCGCCGACGGCCGCTACAACGAGGAGACCGAGGCCTGGCAGGTGGAGCGCGCGAAGTTCGACGAGCTGCTCTTGAACGAAGCCGCCCGCCGCGGCGCGGAAGTGCGCCAGGGCTGGGCCGTGGAAAGCTGGGAAGTGCAACCGGAGCGCGTGGTGGTGAAGGCGGTGTCGCGCGAGGGTGTGACGGAGGAATTCACGGCGGACTTTTTGTTCGACGCCTCGGGCCAACACAATTTCACCGGCAATCGCGAGGGGCTGCGTGAGCTGAACCCAAACCACCGCAAGGTGGCGATCTTCGGGCATTTCCACGGTGTGCCGCCGGCGACGCCGCAGCCCGGCCGGGAAGCCGACATCCTCATCACGCGGCTGGAGGAGGCGTGGTCGTGGCTCATCCCGCTGGACGCGGAAAAAACGAGCGTGGGCCTGGTGGTGGACCAGAAACTCCTGAAAGAGAGCGGCCTGTCGCCGGAGGAGTTGTTCGCGAAGCTGGTCGCTTCCTCCTCGGTGCTGACGGAGAAAATGGCGCAGGCGGAGCGGATCGGCCCGACGCGGGCCATCGCGGATTATTCCTACAAGAACCGGCGGTTCGTCAGTCCGCGGTTGGTGCGCATCGGCGACGCGGCGGGATTCATGGATCCGGTTTTTTCCTCTGGGGTGCATCTGGCGATGGAGTCGGGCCGGGCGGCCGCGCGCGAGGTGGATGAGGCGTTGCGCCAAGGCCTGGCGTTGACGCCCGGCCTGCATCGCTACGAAAAGTGGCTCCGCCGCGGCATGGAGACCTACATGAGGCTCATCGAAGGGTTTTACACCCGGCCGTTCATCGAAGTCTTCGCCGAACCCCGCGACACGTTGCATCTGCCCTGCGCGATCAGCGCCCTGGTGGCCGGCCGGCTGGAGCTGCCGTGGCGCGTGCGCTGGCGGCTGGAGGTGTTTTATTTCCTGGTGAAGCTGCGCAAGCATGTGCCCTTCACCGAGTCGGTCCGCTTTTCGTGAGCGAACGTGGCGGGGGTGTCCCGCCCACCGCGGAAGGCGCGGGCTGTCGGAGAGAGCGTGTCGCTTGCGGACCATAGGGCCTATGGGGCATCTATCCCACCAAGCGATCCGAAAGCCCCTTGTCGGACGGCGCGTTCATCCGTAACGGAACGCGCATGGTTCCTTGGGTCCGCCGTCTTTTGCTCGTCCTGTTCCAGGCCACCGGCTCGGCGCTGGCGCTGTGGTGGGTTTTCCGGGCGCCGGAAACGCGCCGGCAATTCGCCGAAGTGTGGTGGCAGGCGGAGGCGCCGTGGATGGTGGCGGGCGTGGCCTGCGCCGGGATCATGCTCGCCCTTTCGTGGTGGCGCTGGAGTTTTTTCCTCGCCATGCAGTCGGTGCGGCTGCCGAAACGGCGGCTGGTGGCGGCGGGATTGATCGGCGCGTTTTTCGATCTGCTGCTGCCGGGCACCGCGGGCGGCGACGCGGCGAAGGCGGTCTTCGTCTGCCGTGAGACAGCCGCGAAAAAAACGCCGGTCATTCTTTCGCTTTTCGCGGATCACCTCAGCGGACTGCTCGCGCTGGCGGCCTTCGCGGTGGCCTTTGCGGGCGCCCGTCACGAGGCGTTCGCGGACAGCCCGCTGGCCTTCACTTCGGTCGGGTTCACGATGGGATTCCTGGTCCTTGCTCTCATCCTCGTCGTGCTGAGCTTCACGCTCACGACGCGGGAGTCGCTCGACCGCATGCCGCGCTGGCTGCCGGCGCGGCCGTTCGTGACCCGGCTCTGCGACGTGTGGCGGCTCTTCCTCGCCGACCGCCCCCGCGCGCTGGCGGCGGTGGGGATTTCCTTCGCGATTTATTTCGCCCATTTCACCACGTTCTATTGCGCGGCCCGTGCCTTGGACGTGCGCGTCTCGCTGCCCGACATGCTGGCGATCGGCCCGGTGGTGGATGTGGTGACGATGATCCCGGTTTCCGTGTCCGGCCTCGGGGTGCGCGAATCGCTCTTCGAAGCACTGCTGGCCCGCTTGGCCGCCCCTCCACCCGGCGCCGCCGCCGCCGTGTCGCTCGCCGGCTTCGGTTGTCTCGCCGTATGGGGAGCGGCCGGCGCGGTGGTGATGGCCGCCGGCGGTGGATGGAAAAAACGATCGGCCTTGGGGCCGGACCACGAGGCGGCCCCGACTCCTTCTGCTCCCGCGGAAAAATGAAGAAAGAGGTCAGGGCAAAGAAAAACCCCTTCGACACGAGGACCGCGCCGGAGGGGTCTTACTCACATCAATGTCTGAAACCCGATGTGGGGGGGAAATCCGCTCCGGCGTGCGCCGGTGGCGGAAATTTTTGGTTTTAACGCAACGAACTCGCGATGGCCTCCACACCTTTTTCTCCGGTGCGGATGCGGACCGCTTGTTCGACGGGACTGACGAAGACCTTGCCGTCACCGATTTTTCCGGTGTTGGCCGTTTTCACGATGGCTTCGACCACGCCTGTGACTTGAGCGTCGTCCACAACGATCTCCAGTTTGACTTTCGGCAGGAAATCCACCGTGTATTCACTGCCGCGGTAAATTTCGGTGTGCCCCTTTTGGCGGCCGAAGCCTTTGACTTCGGTGACGGTCATACCCTCGATCCCGATTTCGGAGAGGGCTTCTTTCACGTCTTCCAGCTTGAAGGGTTTGATGATGGCTTCGACTTTTTTCATGGGATTATGGTGATGGATGAACCGCCGGGAAGCCTCTTCCCAGCGCGCTGTCCAATGGTTAAAGCTAGACTCGTGCCAAGACTTGCTTTTGCCAACCGCAAAATTTCTGCCCGAGAAAATGAGGCACCGTTTTTCTATTCACCCAAAGAGGGGGAGCCACGAGCCCGGAGGAGGGAGGAAGAGCCGGCGGGAAAGAATGCGGAACTGGCACAGGCCATGCTGATCGTGATCGCGATTCGGTTCAATGGAGATGGATCGGATCATCTGGGGTCAATACGGGGAAACAGTGAGGCGGCAGGCCGCCGGTAGCGGCCTGCCGCCTCATCATTTTCAGCCCTCAAGGGCGGGCCGGACGGGGGTGGAACCAGACCCGAAGGTGCGAAAACGACGGTTTTTTGTGAGAAATATCATTTAGAGGTATTGAAATTTTGGATAAACGAAACATTTTATAGAATGCCTTTTGTTTACGGAATTTTCAAAAGCCGGCTGTGGCTGATCCTGGCAGGATGGGGGATAGGATTCCTGCCTGCCGTGGCGGCGGAAAAAAAACCGACCGCTCCGCCGGCGAAGCCTGCGGTCAAAACGGTGTCCGCGCCTAAAAAGCCCGCTCCGGCGGCTCCGAGCAAACCGGCGCCCAAGATTGTCCCGGCGAAGACTTCCCTGGTCGCCAAGCCTGCGCCGACGAAAAAGCCGTCGCCGGCTCCGGCCAAGAAACCGGTGGCGGCGACTTCCACGAGAGACAAACCCAAGCCCGCCGCCAAGCCAGCATCGGCGAAGCCCAAAACGGCCTCGGTGCCCCTTAACGCGAAATCCGGCCAGCCGGCCCCGCGTTCCACGTCGGTCAAACCGGCGGCCGAGGCTTCAAAGCCCGTCAAAAAAGGGCCTGCCGGGAAAGAAGTCGCCAAGGCGCCGGTGAAGCCAGCGGAAAAGAAACCGACCGCCAATACCACAAAACCCAAAACGGCATCAGGTCCGAAGGCGGCTTCGACCGCGCAGGTGAAGGCGAAGCCCGCGGCCGCCCCCAAGCCGGATTCCGCCAAAACCCCCGCGCCGCCCGCGCGGTTGAGCGCGGAGGAGGATGAGAAGAAGGACGCCCCGACGACTCCCTCCGGAGCCGAGACGGCAGAGGACGCCGGCCAGCCGGCCCCGCCTTCCGAGGCGACGGCGGCGACGGCCTTCACCGGCCCGGACACCTTGTCCGCATCGCCCGTCTTGATGCTCCTGAGTTTCGGAGGCGGCATGGGGTCCGCGGCGACGAACGGGGAGTCGCTGCCTTTCGATAGCGGCATTCCGGAAATGTCCACGCTCCTCAATCTGGCGGCCGCGCCCGTGCTCGAGGACGAGTCGGCACGCGAGATCGATGCCGCGCCGGACGCGGGCACGGCGTCGCTGGCCTTGCTGCAACGGACGCTGCCCACCGAATGGCCGGGCCGCATCCCCCGTGCCGAACTGGTCGAGGATGAGCCGGGGCCGGACTTTGCCGAGCCGGAAGATCCGGGGCTCGTGGAAACTCCGCGCGCTGTGGTCCACCAGAGCGCCCCTGCTACCAAGGCCGATTCCCGGAAGCCCTCCGGGCGCGTCATCAACACGGCCAGCCGGCCCACGGCGAATCCGTAGCTTGCAGCTCAAGGCAGCCAGCGGCCTTCCTCGACCACGCGGCGGGCCTCGTCTCCCACCCAGGGGCAGGCCGGCTCTTTCCGCCAGCGGAGGCGATGCCGGGCGATGAAGTCATAAAGCGGATCCGCCAGCCACGCCGGCAGAAGCTTCAGCCCCCACGCTGCGGCGGACCATGGCGCGGGCAACTCGGCCAGTGCGACCGCTAAGGCGGAAAACTTGAGATGGAGGCGCTGGTCCGGTGTGTCCGGGCGCGTCGCCACGACCATGGTGCGGAGCGATGTCGCCAGGTCGGTGCCCGCCAGCACCCGGGCCGCCGTCGAGCCTTGCAGCGGCGCGAACGCCAGCCGCCGCCGCGCGTCATGCCGCAACAACCACCGGCTGCCACTCTGGCAAAACGGGCATTCCCCATCGAAGAACACCACCGGGCGCGAAAGCCGCGGCGGGTCCATCCCGTCCATCGTGTCCATTTCGTCCATCACGTCCGCCACCCTACCCTGCCGCCAGCCCCGAACCAACCAAGGATTTCAGGTGGTTGGTCCACACATCGATGAGCTGCCCCACGCTCACTTCCGGCGAGACCGCAATGAAGAGCGACAGGATCAGCACCAAATTGACGAAGTAGATGAAGACCAGCGAGAAGAACGTGCCGTTGCGCTGGAGGTCGGGTTGTTCACGCCCGACCATCCAGAGTGTGAACGTCAGGTGCAGCCCCCACGTATAGCCGAGGAAAAAACACAAAAACGCCTGCGGCCCGATGGAAAACCGCCGCCCTCCGAGTTCCAGATGCTGCACCATCGACAGATCGACGAAGAACCCCAGCAGCCCGTAAACCGTCACCACCACCAGCGACCAAAATGGCACGAAATACGGCGAAAGTGAGATCAGCAGATTGTTCTTGTTGGTGACGACGTGGCCGCCCTCGCCGCTGACCCGGAACTCGTGAATCTTCCCACCGCACAGCAGCACGAACAGCGCATGGGTCAGCTCGTGTCCCAGCACGTAAAGATACCGCGGCCGCAGCCCGGCCCAGAACGCGGCGATCCACACCAGCAGCCCCCACAGGAACAAGAACAACGGCGCCGTGCGCCACACTCCATGTGCCGTCGCGCCTTGCGACACCAGCGTGTAAAAGGCCTGCGAGGTGACGATCGTCACCGGCAGCAACATCAGCCCGACGACGGTGTTGAGCCAGGTCAGCGGGATGGCGATGGGCTGTCGCGGCACATGGGTGGCCGCGCGGCTGGCCAGCCGGTGCCGCCGGTCCCGTTCCGGAAAACGCGCGTTCCCCCGGGCGGCGGGGCGGCGGGGCGGCGGGGGACGCAGGCGCTGGTTGCGGGCGGACATGGTGGCGGCCTCGCTCCCGCCGGGGAGCGCACGCGCGCCCGACCGGAGCCGACCGGCAGTTTACACCATGTTGCTCCTCCTTGCCGCAGAAAGTTAAGCTTGCTTAAAGAATTTCCGCGCTTTTTTCCGACGGAAGAAACCGGGTCCGCCTGTGCCCGCGCGCCCGCCGCGCCCGCACTCCCCGCTTGCATGAAGCCGCTTCACCGCTAACGCTTCCCGGCTTTGCCCACGACCGAGATCACCCCACCCTCCACCCCGCCGGCCCCATCCCCGTCCCGCCCCGGGGCATGGCGGTATTGGCTGTTCACCCCCGCCTATTTGAAGAACGCCAAGCTGTTGTTGCAGGGCGTGCGGAAATTTCTTCATTACAAGCGGGATGTGCTCAAATCCGACAAACTGGCCCAGATCGAGGAGCTGCGCGCGCAATACGAAACCGCCTACCAGGAGCGCGACGAGTTCAAGCTCGAAACCCTGCGCGAGCCGTTGACCCAGGCCTGCGACCGCGCCTTGCCGCCGCCCAGTGATCCGGTGATGCGCGATTGGGTGGAGTCTCTCGTCACCTGCGCCGTCATCGTCTTCGCCATCCGCGCGTATTTCGTCCAGCCCTTCAAAATCCCCACCGGCTCGATGCAGCCGACGCTCAACGGCATCATCGCGCAATCACTGCCACCGGACCAGCCGCAGCCCGGATTCCTCACCAAAGGATGGGAACTCGCCACCCGCGGCCGTAACTACGTGCGCGTGGAAGCGCCGTGCGACGGCCATCTGATCAACGTCGAACCGCGTTCGCTGGGCGTCTTCCTGGCCCTTTCGAGGCTGACGTTCGAGGACACCACCGGCCGCCGGCAGACCATGAACGTGTGGGCGCCGACCACCCAATTGCTCGGCCAGGCCAGCAGCGCGGCGGAGGCGATTGACTCGCGCACCAGCGGTTTGTGGCTGGACAAAACCAACTCCCTCCAGGTCATTCCCACGTCACGTGAAGGCCGGGTCACCGTCCACCGCCCCCTCCCCGTCAAAAAAGGGCAGGTGCTGGCTTCGGGGACGATCGATTCCGGCGACATGGTGCTGGTGGACAAGCTTTCCTATCATTTCCGCCGTCCCACGCGCGGCGAGGTCTTCGTGTTCAACACGCGCGACATTCCCATCCCCGGCGCCGCCAGTGACACCTCGCAGCATTACATCAAACGGCTTGTCGGCGTGCCGGGGGATGAGTTGGCGATTCCCAAAGATGGCGGTCCCTTGCACGTCAATGGCGCGGAAGCCCGCGAAAAAGGCATCCGCCGCGTCTTCGAGGAGAAAGTCGCTTTCGGCGAATTCGGCTACCATGGCTACCACGTGCCGCATGGAGACAACACCTGGAAAGTCATCCAGCCGGAGGGGAAAGGCCGCGGCTATTTCGCGATGGGCGACAACAGTTACAACAGCCTCGACAGCCGCTACTGGGGCCAGGTGCCGGAAGACAACCTCGTCGGTCCGGGCCTCCTAGCCCTCTGGCCTTTTAGCACTGGCCACTGGGGATTCATCAAATAGCGTCGTATGTGTTGAGCGTGGTGATCAACCACGGGGGAAACGCCTCGGAGGGCAACTCGTCTGGAGTGCGGAGGCTTGCCTCCGCTTTGCGGGGGGGTGAGGGACTTGCCACGAGGTCGATCAGCCATCGTCGGGGTGCCCCACCCGGGGTTCTGTCACGCCTCTTCCGTTCCCAATGCCCAAAAAAGGCTGGAGTCCCGGAACCCTGGGACCATCCCGGAGGCATGCCGTCATCGTGGTGGGCGGGACACGGCCGCGTCACGGCACGCGGAAGACCTTTTTGGAAACCGGGTCGCGGGCCTTGGAGCCGGGGGTCATGCCTTTCACGTCCACCTTCTGGTTGGTGTAAGGGCTGTAAACCACGCCGTCCGCTCCGGGAACGGGGGTGGCGTAGGGCAAATCTTCGGAGGCGGGTTTCGGTTTCGCGGGCTCCGGGGCGGGCCTTTCCTCGCGCGGCGGCGGGGTGGAGCGTTCGGGCGGGGGCGTGTCGCGGGACTCGGAAGTGGAACGCCGGGTGTCGCGTTCGCCGGGATTGGAGCGGGAGGAATCGTCCGCTTCGGAAGTCCGGGGCCGACGGCGGCGCTGCGATTCGTCTTCCGTGCGTGTCTCACGGGTGTCGGAGCGCCGAGGGGGCCGGGCGGCGGATTCGTCGTCTTCGCGGTTGGCGCCGTAACGGTAGCGGGGATTTTCCGTGCCGCCGTGGCCGTAGCGCGGAGGACGGCGGTTCAGGAAGATATTGCCGTCCGGGGCCACATCATCGGAGACGCAGGACACCAGACCGCCGCTCAGCGCGGCCGTCAGCATCAGAGCGATATTTCGGCGAGGGATCGTGCGTTTCGCATCAGCCATGGGCAACATTATGGGGGGCTTTTTTATCAACGCAAACCGGCAACTTTTTTATCACTCTTTTTTCAGGGAGGCCGTGGCAGAGTCCCCGGCGTCCTCCGCCGGGGTGTCCTCGCATTCACGGTGGACCCAGGCGAGGTAAGCCGCGAGGCCGGTTTCGACGGGCAGGGCGATGATCTCCGGCACGTCGTAAGGATGGAGTTCCCGCAGCCGCGCTTCCAGGCGGGGATAGGTCGCGCGGCTGGTTTTCAACACGGCCAGCACCTCCGGCTCTGTCTGCACGCGGCCTTCCCAGCGGAAGGTGGATATGGCTCCGGGCAGCAAGGTCGCGCAGGCGGCGAGCCGTTCGGCGACCAGCCGGTGGGTGAGGTCGCGGGCGACCTCCTCACGGGGAAAAGTGACCAGCACGAGGAACATCAGACGAGGCGAAAGGGGAGAGAGACGCATTATGTCCGGGAAAGACGACGACCGCCACGATTTCCGCGAGTTGCGCGCGCGTCCGGCGCCGCCGGCCCGGCGCGCACAAAAGCCGTCCGGGGAGGAAATTCCCCTTGACCGCGAGGAGGGCGGTTTGCTTTATGCGTGGAGTTGGCAACGCCTGTGGAAACACCGCCATCCATTCCGCGAAACCTGTGAACAAAACCGCGCCAGATTTCATGACCCGTCGCCCGTTCTCCTCCGCCCTTTTCCCGCTGCTGTCCCGTTGTTCCCGGTGGGGAATGGTGGTTCTGCTCGCCACCACCAGCCTGCGCCCGACCGTGGCTCAGGACACCGCCGCGCCGTCCGATATTCTGGCGCCCGATGTCACCCTGCCCTCGGCGGTCGTGCCCGCGCCTGCCTTGCCGGGGCTGACCGATCCGGTCATTTCCGCCATTGAAGTGCGCTCGGCCGGCTCGGCGGTGGTGGACCGCAACCGCGTGCTCTCCAACATGAGCCTCAAGATCGGCGGAACCTACACGCCGGAAAAAAGCGACCAGGACATCAAGAACCTCATCTCCTCCGGCGTGGCGGCCAATGTCAACATCGTGCCGGAGATGGTTTCCTCCAGCAGCGTTCGCCTCATCGTCATCGTCGAAGGACGCACCAATCTCGGCGAAGTCCTCTTCCTCGGCAATACCGCGCTCTCCGCGCGCACGCTGGAGTTGGAGGTGGATCTCAAGCTCGGCACCGTGGTCGATGACGCGCGGCTGCAGGAAGCCTCCACCAAAATCCGCGAGGCCTATCAGAAAAAAGGCTTCCCCGACATCGACGTGCGCTACCAGCAGGACAAACTGCCGGACACGGGCTTCACGCGCGTGACCTTCTACATCACGGAAGGCGACCGCGCATTGCTGAAGTCGATCCGTTTCGACGGCAACACGATTTATACCGAGCGCGAACTGCGCAAGCTCGTTGAAGTGGGCGACCGCGACTGGTGGCGCGTGTGGAATCTCACCAAGCGCATCAGTTCCGAAAAACTGGAGAAGGACGTCGCCGCCATCCAGAAGAAATACCAGGACAACGGCTACATGAACGCCAAGGTCACGAGCGTGGACCGCGTGCCCAACGGCGACAAGGTCGATGTCGTCTTCCGCATTTCCGAGGGGCAGAAATTCGACATCACCGCGGTGGGGATCGAGGGGATGACCACCTATCCGCGGGAAGAGTTGCTGCCCAGCCTTTACCTGACGGCGGGCGAGCCGTATTCCGCGGAGTCCATCAACACCGACGTCAAGACCATCCGCGACTACTATGGCGCGCGCGGTTATGCGGACGTCATGGTCCGCCCCCGCATCAACAAGAGCGGCGCGACCCAACTCGCGGTGACCTACGTGGTGACGGAAAACCAGCGCTCCTACATCCGCCGCATCAACATCGACGGGAACCAGAAAACCAAGGACGAAGTCATTCGTCGTGAGCTGGCCGTGCTGCCGGGCGAGGAATTCAACACCACCAAGCTCGAAATCTCCCGCCGCCGGTTGGCGGGCCTCGGGTATTTCGCCGACCAAGGCGGGGTCGATCTGTTCCCGGTCGATACCGACACCGCCGGCTACAAGGACGTCAACATCACCGTGCAGGAGAAATCCACCGGCAACTTCACGGTCGGGGCCGGCTTCAGTTCCATCGACAACCTCATCGGCATCCTCGAAGTCAGCCAAACGAATTTCGACCTCTGGAACTGGCCCAACTTCACCGGCGCCGGCCAGAAATTCCGCTCCCGCATCCAATACGGCACCCGCCGCCGGGATTTCTCCGTGGAATTCCAGGAGCCGTGGTTCCTCGGCGAGCGCCTCGCATTCGGCACCGAGTTCTTCTACCGGGACCTGTATTTCCTCTCCGATTATTTCGATCAGAATGTGTTTGGCACTTCGTTGAGCCTGACCAAGCCGCTGGGCGAAAACACCCGCCTGCGCGGAGAATACACCCTCCAGCATGTCAGCATCGACAACTTCCGCTGGGACAGCTCACCGACTCTCCGCCTCGAGGAGGGTGATTACGTCCAGAGCACGCTGAGCGGGTCGTTCATCTACGACACGCGGCGCGGGGATGAATTGTTCTCCGTCATCCGCAGCGGCAACAAGTTCCAGTTCGATCTCGGCGTTTCCGGCTTGGGCGGCGATGTGCAGACGTATGACGTAGGCCTGTCCGGCGCGACGTATTTCTCATTCCCCTTCGACACCGTCCTGAAACTCGAGGGCGCGCTCGAGTCGATCAACGAATGGGGCAGCGACCGGGTGCCCATCTTCCAGCGCAAGTTCCTCGGTGGCGCCAACAATCTGCGCGGTTTCGATTACCGCGACGTCGGACCGCGCGACGAAAACGACGAGCCGCTCGGCGGCAACACCTCCGCCTACTTCACCGCGGAATACAACTTCCCGTTGTTCTGGAAATTCCGCGGCATCGTCTTCGCCGACATCGGCATGGTGTCCTCCGACTTCCTGGACTTCGGCGGCGACTGGAATTCCGACGTCGGCGTCGGCGTCCATCTCTACGGCATCATGCCTAACGCCCCCATCCGCATCGAAGTCGGTTTCCCCGTCATGTCCGACGACTACAACGACAACGGCGCCCGCTTCAACTTCAACATCGGCGCCAAATTCTGATCGTTTTGGCAATTTCGCCATGCCGCGTGATCCCCGTTGCGCGGTGGGATTTGTTACCCTATCCTCCCCGTTCCTGACTCCATCACATGAAACACATTTCCCTTTTCTCCGGCGTGCTGGCCGTCGTGCTGATGCTCGGCACGGCCGCTCCCGTCTCCGCCCAAGGCGCCTTCAAGATCGGCATCGTCGATATGAAGCGGGTCTTCGCCGAATATTACAAAACGAAGGAAGCGGAGAAATCCGTCAATGACGGCAAGGAGGCTGCCAAGAAGCAACTGGAGGAGCGCGGCAACAAATACCGCGATCTCGTCAAAAAAATCCAGGATGGCCAGAAGCTGATCTCCGACCCCGCCATCAGCGAGGAAATGCGCGCCGGCAAAACCCGCGAACTGCAGGAACTGGGCGCCGAAGCCAAGAGCCTGGAACGCGAGATCGATGAATTCCGCCGCCGCCGCGAGACGCAACTGCAGGAGCAGGTCACCCGCGTGCGCAAAGGCATCGTGGATGAAATCAAGCTCCTCGTCGAGCGCCGTGCCAAGGACGCCAACTACGACCTCGTCTTCGACAAATCCGGCGTCGGCCTCAACGCCGTGCCGTTCCTGCTCTATTCCAAGGATGCGGTGGATTTCAGCGAAGACATCATCAAGGAACTGAACAAGGACGCTCCTCCCGCCGAGGAAGCGCCCAAAGCCACGCCGTAGGACCGCGTCCGGATTGCGCTTGTGCAAATCTCCGTTTCCGAACTCGCCGCTTCGCTGGGGGGCACCCTGCTCTCGGGAAGCGGCGAAACATTGCTGAGTGGCGGCAATTCGCTGGCCGAGGCCGGGGAGGAAGAACTCTCCTTTTTCGGCAATGAAAAATACCTGCCCGCGCTGAAAACGACGCGCGCCGGCGCCGTGCTGGTGCCGGCGGCCGTGCCCGCCGGCTTCGCGCCCGCCTTCGCTCATCTCACGCTCATCGCGGTCGAGAATCCCTCGTTGGCTTTCGCGCGCGCCATGGAGCGCTTCGCTCCGCCCGCCGCGCCCTTCACGCCCGGCGTGCATCCCACCGCGGTGGTGTCGCCCGAGGCGACGCTCGATCCTGCGACGGTGAGCATCGGCCCGCTGGCCGTCATCGAAGCCGGCGTCACCATCGGCGCCGGCACCACCATCGGCGCGGGCGGCTACGTCGGAAACGGCGTGACCATCGGCGGCGAGTGCCTGCTGCACCCGCGCGTCACCGTGCTCCACGGCTGCCGGATCGGCGATCGCGTCATTCTCCACAGCGGCGTGGTGGTCGGTAGCGACGGGTTCGGGTTCGAGGTCGTCGGCGGCGGACGGGAAAAAGTCGCCCAGCGCGGCATCGTGCGCATCGACGACGACGTGGAAATCGGCGCCAATACGTGCCTCGACCGCGCGCGGTTCGGCGAAACGCGCATCGGCCAGGGCACCAAGATCGACAACCTCGTGCAGATCGCGCACAACGTCGTCATCGGCCGGCACTGCGTGCTCGCGGCCCAGAGCGGCGTCGCCGGCAGCACGCGGTTGCAGGACGGCGTCATCATCGCCGCCCAGGCGGGCGTGGCCGGGCACCTGGAGCTGGGTTCGGGCGTCATCCTCACCGCGCAATCCGGCGTCAATAAAAGCCTGCGCGAGCCGGGCCCCTACATGGGCTTCCACGCCGAGCCGCTGCGGAAAATGCTTCGTATCCTGGCCGTGCTTCACCAATTGCCCGACCTGCTCCAGCGCGTGCGACGGCTGGAGAAGGCCGCCAAAGACTGATTCCGCGCTCCGCGACGGAAAATTCCCTCGCTTCCGACCGTTGCAGAGCCGGACAATCCCGCTATTCTCCACGCGCAATCGAACATGGACATGCCCCCCCACTTTGCGGATTGGAATGGTTCCCGTCGCCGCGCCCTTGCGTGGTTGGGCGGCGGTTTGGCGTTATGCCTGGCCGCCCCGCTGGAAGCCGCCTGGAAGCTGGTTACCCTTGGCGGCCAGGAATATGTCACCGCCCAGGGCATCAAGGAATTTTACAAATTTCCCCAACTGGAGCGCCGCGGCGCCTCGGTCATCCTGCGCTCGCCGAAGCTGGTGATGCGTCTGCGCTCCGGCAGCCAGGAGATGTATGTCAACAACGTGAAGTTCATGCTCAGCCTGCCCGTCTCCAGCCAAGGCTCCGACGTGCTGGTCTCGCGGGTGGATTTGTCCAAGCTCATCGATCCCGTGCTGCGGCCGCGGCATATCGCCGGCGCGCAATTGTTCAGCACGGTGGTCATCGATCCCGGCCATGGCGGGCATGACGGCGGCGCGCGCGGGGTTTTCGGCCAGGAGAAATTCTACGCGCTCGATGTCAGCCTGCGGCTCGCGAAGCTGCTGCAGAAGAGCGGCCTGAAAGTGGTGATGACGCGCTCGACCGACGTTTTCCCCACCCTGGGCGACCGCGTGAAGATCGCCAACGCCACGCCCAACAGCATCTTCATCAGCGTCCACTTCAATCACGGCGGCAACGGCTCGGCCCAAGGCGTGGAAACCTACGCGCTCGCGCCCCAAGGGACCAACCGCAGCCGCAAGGAGGGCAACGAGAACGACGCGGTGCGTTTCCAGGGCAACCAGCGCGATTCCGAGAATATCGCGCTCGCCACCGCCGTCCACGCCTCGATGCTGCATCAGGTCCGCGCCGTGGACCGCGGCATCATGCGCGACCGCTGGTTTGTCCTCAAAGGCATCGAGCGGCCCGCCATTCTCGTCGAATGCGGGTTCGTCTCCAGCTCTCTGGAATGCGGCCGCATCAACGACCCGCTCTATCGCGAGCGCCTCGCCATCGGCATCGCCTCCGGCGTCATCACCTACCGCAACGCCCTGCGGCGGTGAGCGTCTCAGGGAGAGGTCGGAGCTGAAAAGAGACGCGCCTTCCGCTGGGCCGTCTCTTTCCGCGGTGGGCGGGACGCCCCCGCCACGGATTGCCGTTTGCCAAACCGGCGCGCGTTTCCTAGGGTGCGGGCCGCACCTTTTCATCATCGTTCATGCAGCCTAAAAAAGCACTCGGCAAAGGACTCAACGCGCTGATTCACGCGCCGGTCCGCCGCCCTCCCGACACGCTGCCCGCCGCGGCCGCTCCCGCCCCCGCGCCCGGCGAATCCATCCGGCGCGTCCCCCTCGGCAACGTCACGCCCAGTTCGCTGCAACCGCGCCGCGTCATCCGCGACGAAGCCTTGGCCGAATTGACCGATTCCATCCGCGAGCACGGCGTCATCCAGCCGCTCATCGTCCGCCAGCGGGCGGAAGGCGGCTACGAACTTATCGCGGGTGAGCGGCGCTGGCGCGCGAGCCGGCAGCTCGGTCTGGAGGAAGTCCCCATCATCGTGCGCGAGGCCAGCGACCGCGATGTGCTGGAGATGGCCCTGATCGAAAACCTCCAGCGCGAGGATCTGAACCCTATCGAGGAAGCCGCCGCCTACGCCCGGCTCGCCCATGACTTCTCGCTGAAGCAGGAGGAAATCGCCCGCAAGGTCGGGAAAAACCGCGCCACGGTGGCCAATGCCATGCGCCTGCTGGAGTTGTGCCAGGATGTGAAAGACCTGCTGGTGGGCGGGCAATTGACCGTCGGCCACGCCAAGGTGCTGCTCGCGCTCAAGGACGAGCCGCTCCAGCGCTCCGCCGCCGAGCAAATCATCCGCCGGGGCTTGACCGTGCGCGGCACGGAGCAACTGGTTGCCGACACCTCCCGCACGGGCACCATTCCCGGCGCGACCGCCGTGTCTGGCGGCGCGAAGAAAGCGGGGGCGGCCGGTGCCCGCCCGGCCAACCCGGAAATCACCGCTCTCGAAGAAAAACTCCGCGAGCGTTACGCCACCAAGATCGCCATCCACCACAGCGACAAAAAAGGCCGCATCGAAATCGAATACTACGGCAACACCGATCTTGATCGCGTTCTTGGCCTCATGGGC
>CAZQUC010000012.1:0-23028 GCA_964596095.1 uncultured Enterobacteriaceae bacterium | reverse complement strand
CCATGGAGCGGCGGAAGGCGAGGGATTTGGCGACGTCGTAGGCTTCGTTTTCGAGCAGGGCCTTTTCGATGAGGAGGTAGAGGTCGCTCTCGGAAAGGCGGAGGCGGCCACCTTCGTCGAGGGATCGGGTGAGGGAGTTGGCGACGGAGTGGGCGACATCGGAAACGAACTTGCGGTTTACGTCGGAGAAGATGGATTTTTCGTCCTCGCGGCGGGAGATGAGGAGATCGGCCAAAGATTCGCCGATGGCGTCGGCGACATCTTCGAGGGAGAAATGGGTGTCGGCATCGCCACGGGTGATGGTGATGTCAGTGATCGGAGTGCGCTTTTCCTGCGGGAGGACTTCGCGCCAGGAGTAGGCGCGGTCGGAGATGGGGAGGGCGAAGCGGTCGGTGATGACCTGCTTGAGCAACAGATCTTCGTCGGGATTTACGGAGCGGTACATTTTTTTAAAGTGGAGGTGAAGGGTGAGGGAAGGGGTGGTGAGCAGCGGGGATTTAGTGCCGAGTGATCAGTGATCAGTGATCAGTGATCAGTGAGCAGTGAGCAGTGGAAGAATTTAAGAGGGAGAGTTTTTGCGGCGGTTGAGGGAGTTGATGAGACCTTGGATCATTTTGGAGAGTTCCTTGGTTTCTGAGATCATTTCGCGGGAGCCGTCGAGGGTGGGTTGGTTGAGTTTCTTGCGGACCCGGTCGGAGATATAAAGCTGGGTGCGGAGTTCGCCACAGGAGCCTTTGCTATAGCGGAGAAATTTGATGAAATCGGGAGTGCTGTCGCGTTCGCAGCCTTCCGCGATGTTGGATGGAATGGAGACCGCCGATCGCTGCATCTGATCCTTGAGTCCGAAATCTTTCGAGGCGTGGTTCGCGACATAAACATCCACCGCAAGCTGGCACCCGCGTTTCCAGACATCGAGGTCTTCAAATGTATTGATGTCGCTCATGGTGTTTAATTTCTTCTCTGATCACTGATCACTCGGCACTTGCCCGAATTCACAACTCATCGTCATCCACCGAAGAAAGCGCCGAAGCTTTTTGATACTCCGTGACGCGGCCCTCGAAGAAGTTGGTTTCTTTTTTGATGTCCATCATCTCGGCGAGCCAGGGGAAGGGGTTGCTGACGCTTTCGTTGAGCGGGGCGAGGCCGCAGGAGGTGAGGCGGCGGTCGGCGATGTAGTCGATGTATTGCTCGAACTCGGAGGAGCTGAGGCCGATGGAGGAGACGGGGAGGCAGTCGCGGATGAATTGTTTTTCGAGGGTGATGCCTTCCTTCATGGTGGCGCGGAGGTCTTCGCGGAAGTCTTCGGTCCAGATGTCGGGATTTTCGTCGACGAGATCCATGAGGAGGTTGCGGAAGACCTCGATGTGGTTGGATTCGTCGCGCAGGGTGTAGCGGAACATGCTGCCGATGCCGGGGAATTTGTTCTGGCGGTAGAGGCTGAGGATCATGCCGAAGAGGCCATAGAACTGGGTGCCTTCCATGACCTGGCCGAACATGAAGATGTTCTTGGCGAGGGCCTGTTTGTTTTCGGTGACGGTGAGGTCGATGTCGCGGCGGAGGGCCTTGCTGTTGGAGACGACGAAATTGTTTTTCGCGGTGATGGAGGGCACGTCCTCGAACATGGCCTCGCACTCGTGCGGGTTGATGCCGAGGGAGGAGATCATGTAGAGCAGGGAGTCGGCGTGGATGTTTTCCTCGTGGGCGTGGCGGCCGAGGACGAGCTTCAACTCGGGCGCGGTGACCAGTTCGCGCACGACGTGCTGGATGTTGTCGCCGACGATGCCCTCGGCGGCGGAGAAATACCCGAGCCCCATCCGGATGACCCAGCGTTCATTGTCGGTGACGGCGTAAGGGGATTGCCACTGCTCGACGTCCTTTTGCATCTGGATGTCCTCCGGCTCCCAGTGGTTGGCCTTCATCGTTTTGTAGAGATCATAGGCCCACTGGTATCGGAGCGGCAGCAGGTTGAAAGCCTCCGTCTTGCGTCCGTTGATGACGCGCTTCTCCGCATACGCGCGCTCGGCCTTGGCTTGGTCGAGCACGAATGAGCGGTTTCCGACGGTGAACGTTTTCTCCATTTTCACGAAAATTTAAGATGTCCTGACTGTTTATTGGAAAAACCAGAATTTGTCCAGTTTTTTCGTTATCGACCACCATTGGTGGTAGAGGCATCCGCATGATGACACAACCTATTGTGGTCTGACAAGGTCGTGGGGCGAAATTTTTGCGCTTTTTTTGCTTGCCAGACGGGTGAAATGGCTCACTCGCTCAGGGTGAAGCGTTCCACGGGTCGGAGGCGTGTGGAACGGTGGAAATGACGGGAACGCGCGGTGCCTTCGGGAAATCCGGACGTATAGGAGGTTGGGTATCAATTCAAAAGAGCCACACGTCGGCGGCGGAGACGGCGAAGAAAAATTGCGAAATTGAACAATCAGAAAATTTCCTTGGTGGAACGGTATCAATCACCGGAGAAGTGATCGAAAAGGCAATAAATTCATTTTCAAGCGGATGGGCCATTTGGAGTGCGGAGGCTCGCCTCCGCTTTTTTGCCTCACCGGCTTGCCGGTGAGGCGGGGCGTGGGGAGCAGGCGTTGATGGAACGCATTGGCTGAGAGGGGTGGGACGTCGATCAGCCCTCGAAGTCCTGACGAGCTGCTCCTTTCCTGATCTCTCCCATGTCGCTTCACCGGCAAGCCGGTGAGCTGGAAAGCGGAGGCAAGCCTCCGCACTCCAGAATCGACGACCTCCAAAAAAAGTGGCGGCCCCGTCATGCAAGATGCGTTGAAAGGAAATATGGGTTAGACTTTTTCCGCCCGGCGCGCGGGAAGCCGCTTTCCCGTGGCCGGTGGTCTGTGGTTATGGTGCGTTCATTGCAAAAATTCCGGAATTACGAAATCGCCGAACTCGAGGAAGGCGGGGCGCTGGAGTTGGCGCGATCCGGGGAGGAGATCGTGTGTCTGGCGGGATTGCCGCAGGAGCGGCGGTTCTGCGAGTTGCACGTAGTGGCGGACGTGGATGCGAACGCGCCGGAAGCCGCGCCGCAGGTGACGGCCTTCCAGGCGGCGGTGAAGGCGCTGGCGGAATTGACGGACCGGCACGTGGCGCGCGTGGTGGAGGCGGGCGTGGACGAGGGGGCGTTGTATTTCGTCACCGAGTTCATCGACGGCGAGGAACTGGGGCCGTATCTGGCGCGGTGCCAGCCGCTCCCGGCGTGGCTGGCGCTGGAGATCGCCCGGCAACTGGTGGCGGGCCTGCTGGCGGTGCGGCCGTGGCCCGCGCTGCTGGAAAAAGCGGCGGTGTGGCGCGCCCGGCTCAGCCAGGAGGGCGAAACCACCGACGAATTGCGCATCCGGCTCGTGGATTTTTCCCTGGGGCGGCAGACGGGCGGGTATGTCGCGGCCTCCGAGGTGGAGGGCAAGGCGGCGCGGGAGGTGGGCCGCGTCTTGTGCTACGCGCTGGGTGGGTCGCTGGCGGAGCCGGTGGATGCGAAACAAGTGAGCCGTCTGCCGGTGCCACCGTCGCTGGGCCGGGTGGTGGCGGCGCTGTTGGATCCGAAGGCACGTCTCGGCGCAGGGGCGTTGGAGAAATTGCGCGCCCAGTTGGAGGGGTGCGCGCGCGAGCCGGCGCTGGCGCGGCGGCCGGACCGGCTGCCGCACGGGTTTCGTCCGCGGTTGCCGCTGGCGGCGCAGTTTCCGGACGCCGAGACGATCGCGGCGGAATTGGGCGGGCGGTATCAAGTGGAGCGCGGGATCTTCGATGCCGCGCAGCCTTACGCGCAACGGGCCGTGCGCGACGGGCAAGCGGTCACCGTGCAGTGGCTGCCGCCGGAGCGGCTGCTCTCGCCGCTCTACGGGCCGGCGCTGCATCTGGCCCGGGAACGCGCGCCGGAGGGCGAAGGCTCGCCCCTGCTGCGCGTGCTGGAGATCGGCCCCGGCGAGACGCCGAAATGGTTCGTGGAGGAAGCTCCGCCGCGGCTGAGCTTGAACGACGTGCGGCGCCTGCGCGGCACGTTGACGCCGGGCGAGGCGATGGTGTTATTGCAGGCGCTCGACAGCACGGTGCTCTTCGCCGAAGAACGCGGCCTCCCGCCCGTGGTGCTCGATCCGCAACAGGTCTTCGTGATTTTCGACGAAGCGACGCCCGGCGATGATGAACTCGCGGCCCAACCGGTGGAGCACTGGCCGTCGTTTTCCTGCCTGCTCCGCGCGCATCCCATCCCGGTGCAACTATTCCAACCCGGGCGCTTCAGCCGCGAACGCCTGACCGGCACGCGCGGCCCGCGGGCCTTGGCCGCACCCACCGCCGGCGGGCCGCTCGCGGCGGACTATGCAGCGCTCTTCCAATGGCTGTGCGGCGGCGCGGCGGCGGTGCCGGACAACGTGGCCGAGATGGTCGCCCGCACGTTGAATGGCTCCGGCGAACCGGACCGGCGGAAATTCCTCGCGAAATTGCGGCCGCTCGCGCCTTTGCCTCCTTCGGCCGCGACCGCGGAAAAGGCCGCCGGTCCGACGCCCGAGGCGGTCGCGGCCACGATCACGACGGCCGTTGACGCCACGCCGGCCGACGCCCTCCAGATCCTCCCGCCCGCGCCCGTGGAACGGGACATCCCCCGCCAGGTGGAGCCGCTGGATCGGGAAGCGGAGCACTTCCCCATCCCCGCCCAAGTCGATCCCCGGCGGCCCGGCGGAGACGTGCCGCTGGTGAGCGACGACGCCCCGGAGGAAGAAACCGGCGGCTTTGCCGAAATCCTCATGGGCGCGCCCACCCAGACTTCCACCGTCCGCCCGGCGCCGTCCCGCTCTCCCATCGTGGAAACCGGCGACGAGGACGGAATGGCCGCCCCGGTGGGCGCGCTATTCGGCCGGCCGACGGACCAGGTCGGGGAGTGGGACGACGATGACCTTGAGGAAGACGAGCCGCCGCTGGATTTTCACCCCCGCCACGAACGCCGCGGGCTGAGTCCGGTGTGGCTGGCCCTGCTCGTGGTGCTGGCCGCGCTGCTCATTGCGGTCATCATGGCCGAACTGACCGGGCTGGCCCCGTGGCGGCGGCTGCCTCCGCCGTGAGTGCCGGCCGAAGCCGCCCGGCGAATCGGCTTACTGTTCGTTGAAGATGATTTTACAGAAGGAAACGCAGGTTCTTTAGGACAATTCCTTCCCTTCCTTCTGTTCGAATACAACTTCCTGAGTAAACAGTATTGGGGGATCGACCGTTACGAACGCCGCGCCGTCGCGCAACTTTCGCCGGCGCGGATGGTTGATACCCTCGCCCCGCGCCTCGACCGGCGCATCCTTCACCATGAAACCGGACCCAACCCACGTTTCCCCCACCAACGTCGAGCCTGCCGAGGCTCAGGACGCGGTGTGGGCCATGCTGCGTCGTGCCCGGCCCGTGCCGGCGCCTCCGCACTTCGCGTCCCGCGTGCTGGCGGCGGCGCGGCAGGCGCAGGCGGACCGCGCGTCCCGTTGGCACTGGGTGAAGGCGCTGTTCCCCTCCGCGCCACGCTTGGCGTGGGCTGCGGCCGCCCTCGCCGTGACCGCCGGTGGCGGCTGGTGGCTGGCGCAGGAAACTTTTCAGGCCCCTTCGATTGCCCCCGTCCCTGTCTCCGTCGCCGTCGCGCTTGAACCCGCGCCGGCGACGGGGATGGAGGATCCTCTCGGCGAGCAAATCCTCGCCGAACTCGCCATGCTCGACGAAGCGACCGCATTGCTCGCGCCCCGCTCCGCGCAGGAGTTGCGCGAGGTGGATCTGGAAAACATCCTGTTCTGATTCCCGCGCGACGCCCGTGGCGGACGCGCTCAGACTTTCGGCTCCGGCGGCAGTTCCAAATCTGGATTGGAGGTGCGGATGAACGAGACACTCAGGCACCACTTCCACCACAGGAACTCCACCACACACAGCCGCGTGCGGCCGCCCGCACGGGTCACCGGCGCGCTGAAGGATTCATGCCACGACGTGCAAGTGGCCGCGGGCCAAAGATAACGCGGATGCCAAGGCGCGTCATGGTCATGATGAAACCGGCAGCGCCAGAAAAAACGCCACGGCGGCGGCACGGAATCCGGTGGCGAATTCCCGGGCGGAGTGGGTGGCTCGGATGAGTGGTGATCGTCCTCCATGCAAGCGGAAGTATCGGGCGGAGGCTATCTGGATAGCATCTCCAACATGAAAGTATAGCGTTGATTTTAAGATATTTATATATCATTTACGATAAAATAACTCGCCATTGCCTCTTGTGAAAGATAATGACTGGCTACTCCCGACTTATGCCCAAAGTCTTGCCACATCCCTCACTTTTCTTTCATGGGAACATTGAGGGAGCTTGCATTGACTCACCGGACGGCGGGGTTTTTTCCACCGCGCCAGAGCACCGTCGCGCCGCCGAGGGCGGCGATCAGCGAGCCGGTGAGGATGCCGGCCTTGGCGGTTTCCAGCAGATGGCGGTCGGGGAAAGCCAGCCCGGCCACGAAGATGGACATGGTGAACCCGATGCCGGCGAGCAAGGCGAGGCCGGCGAACTGCCCCCAGGTCGCGCCGGCGGGTTTGGCGGCGAGGCCGAGTTTCACGCTCAGCCAGACGAAGCCGAAAATGCCCACGGTCTTGCCCGCCACCAGTCCCAGCATGACGCCGAGGGCGACGGGCTCGCCGAGCCGCTCCCACCAGCCCGCGCCGAGCGCGAGACCGGCATTGGCGAGGGCGAAGAGCGGCATGATAAGAAAGCTCACCCAGGGATGGAGGAAGTGCGCCCAGCCTTCCAGCGGCGGGGTCTCCTCGCCGGGCGCTTTCACCGACGGCACGGTGAAGGCCGCCAGCACACCGGCAATGGTGGCGTGGACTCCGGATTTCAGCACCGCCAGCCACAAGAAAAACGCCAGGACCGCGAAGACGATCGGCGACCGCCCGCCGAGACGGCAGAAACCCAGCAGCGCCGCCCATGCGAGCACGGCGGCGCCCAGTGCCGCGAGCGAGACCCCGCTGGTGTAAAAAAAGGCGATGACGAGCACGGCGCCGAGATCGTCGGCGATGGCCAGCGCAGCGAGGAAGACCTTCAGGCCCAAGGGGGCACGCCGGCCGAGCAGGGAGAGCACGCCGAGGGAAAACGCGATGTCGGTCGCCATCGGCACGCCCCAGCCCGGCCGGCCCGGCCCGTCGTGATTGAAGACGGTGTAAATGAGCGCGGGCACGATCATGCCGCCTAGCGCCGCCAGCACGGGCAAGGCGGCCTTGCTGCGCGAGTTCAGCTCGCCGGTCAGCAGTTCGCGTTTGATCTCCAGCCCCACCTGAAAGAAAAACACCGCCATCAGCCCATCGTTGATCCAGTGCGACAAGGTCTTGGAAAACGTGAACCACCCTTCGATGCCAAGGGAAAGGTGCTTTTCCCACAAGGCGAAATAAGACGCGGCAGCCGGGGAATTAGCCCAGACCAGCGCGATGAGGGTGCAGGCCATCAACACGAGGCCGCCCGAGGCCTCGATCTTCGCGAAATGCAGAAAGGGACGCCACAGCCGCTCCAGCGGGGTGGACGGCGGCGCCGGGCTGGTCGTGGCGGCGTGGTGCGGGTTCATCGACGCCGGACCCGTAGCGGAAATTTCTCCGGGCCGAAAGCAAAACCGGCTTGAGAAGAACGGATTCCGGCTGTCGATTCCACAAACAGGCGGATTTTCTCATGGGCGGAACGGGTTGGCCCGGCTCAACTGGTCGGCTGCCGCTGGTTCGGCCCGGGCTCCCGCACGCTTCCTCCCGGCCGCTGGTTCCAGCGCTCCTGTTCTCCCCTCCCCTGCTCTTTCCGCCCCTGTTGTTCTCTCCTCCGCACCCACCCCGCCCGCAACCGAACTTCATTCCTTCGCAACCGCGTGACACCTTACAGTCTCTTTCCCCTCTCCGATTATTGGTGGTTTTATCTGGCCTTCACCCTCTTCGTGCTGGCGATGCTGGCGCTGGATCTCGGCGTCTTCCATCGCAAGCCCAAAGAGGTGAGCTTCACCGAGGCGATGGTCTGGAGCGTGGTCTGGCTCGTGGTCGCGCTCGCCTTCAACTACGGCTTCTATCTTTACGCGGACTGGAAATTCCACCATGACCCGCGCTTGCTGGGCATCGAGGGCTTCGAGCCCGGCCCGATGGCGAGGACTGTCGGGCTGCAATTCCTGACCGGCTACATCATCGAGCGCGCGCTGGCCATCGACAACATTTTCGTCTTTGTCGTCATCTTCAAATTCTTCGGCGTGCCGGGCATTTACCAACACCGGGTGCTGTTTTACGGCATTATCGGCGCGCTGGTGTTCCGCATCCTCTTCATCGCCGCCGGGGCCGCGTTGATGCAATTCCATTGGGTGGTCGTCGCCTTCGGCGTGCTGCTGCTCTTCACCGGGGTCAAGCTGCTCTTCACCGACGACGAGCCGGTGGATCCGGCGCACAACAAGCTGCTGGCCTTCCTCAGCCGCACCCTGCCCGTCACCCGTGGGCTGGAGGGACAGAAATTCCTCCTTCGCCGCGACGGCCGGACCTGGGTCACACCGCTCTTCGTCGCGCTGCTCTTCATCGAGCTGATGGACATCGTGTTCGCGCTCGATTCCGTGCCGGCCATTTTCGCGATCACGCGGGAGCCGCTCATCGTCTTCACCTCCAATATCCTCGCCATCCTCGGCCTGCGGGTGATGTATTTCCTGCTCGCGAGCATCGTCCACAAGTTCCGCTTCCTCAAATACGGCCTCGGCCTCGTGCTCATCTTCGTCGGCCTGAAGATGGTTTGGCTCAACAAGCTCTTCGAGGGCAGCGAGGAGCACCACGGCCACTTCCCCATCCTCTGGTCGCTCTACATCATCGGCGGCCTCATCGGCGCCTCCATCTTCGCCTCGCTGGTCATTCCGGTGAAGGAGGAAAAGGTGCCGGCGACCGAGGCGGAGGCCGAGCCGCCGAGCACCCCCGAAGCCGCAGCCCAAACCGAGCCATCGGCCGACGAAAAGAAAGGGTAAGGGCCCCCTCCAGGATGCCCCTTTCGGGCGGCTGATTCTCAGTGCCTTCAACTTTTTGCGCGCGCGGGATTGACTTTGCCCGCCTTTAGGGTAATTTGCACACCAATGAGCATGAACCCATTAACTCCCGCCGATCCTCAGCCGCTGAGCTTGGAAGAGGCGCAACGCCTATGGACCTTGCAACAGCAGAACGCGCCGCTCTCTCCCCACGACCAACAACTCCTCGCGCAAGCGTGGGAGTGGCAAATGTGGGTCAGCCACGGGATCCGGTTGCGGAGTGGGAAGACCGGGTCTCCCGACAGTTCGCTTCCCTCAAAGCGTGGGCGAAAAGCAACGGTGCCCTGTTGACGAAAGCCGATCTACCTCCACGGCTGCCGGGTTGTGCTCCTGGTCGTGAAGTCGCGGTTTATTACGATGGTTCTTCCCGGCGTGTGTGGAAGGCCACCTTTCCCGGGCAAGCCGGCGTCGGCCCTTTCGGGCATTTCACTCCTGCGGGGTATCTGCGCCGGTTGCGCCTCTCCAACCTCATCTTCGGCGATGATGTCGATTTCAAAGGCGTGTGGAACCGGCGCGAAGGCCCCAGCCTCGTGACCTCGCAACGCTACATCCAACCGCATCCGGTGCGCTTCATTCCCACGGAAGAAGAGATCGCCGCTTTTCTCGCGAATCTGGGTTTTGCGTTCTCGGAATCTTCCGGCCTTTGGGAACGCGACGATGGCGTGGAAATGGGCGATGCGCATGACCGCAATTTCATCCGCGCCCCCGACGGAGCGATCCACGCCATCGACCTGCAACCGAGACTGCGCAGCGGCTACGAATGGGACGGCATCCGGGCGAAGGCCGATGGATAACCGAGTTGGCGGATCACCCGCTCGTCGCAACCGGACAAGAGCACGACCATGCCGAGCCAACCACTCGTGCGGAAACACAGAGGGATGATTTTCTTCATACGGATCAAACGCCGGCCCACCGCCACGGCTTTCACACCAACCCCAGCGTCTCGTCGAATCCGTAGCGCAGATTGAAGCTCTGCACGGCCTGGCCGGCGGCGCCTTTGACGAGATTGTCCTCGGCACTCAGCAGCAGGACGCGGCTGGTGCGGGGGTCGAAGGACCAGCCGATGTCGATGAAATTGGTGCCGACGACGTGCTTGGTATCGGGGAAAGCACCCTCGCCAAGCACGCGCACGAACGGCGCGTCGGTATAGGCGTCCGCGAAGGCTTTTGCGAAATCCGCCGCCTCCACACCGGGCCGCACGGTGGCGGTGATGGTGGTGGCGATGCCGGCCGTCACCGGCACCAGGTGCGGCGCGAAGGTCATCGTGATTTTTTCTCCCGCCGCGCGGGATAGCTCCTGCTCGATCTCGCTGAGATGCCGGTGCTTGGGCAGGCCGTAGGCGCGCACGCTTTCGTTGCACTCGGCGAAGAGCAGCGGCACTGAGGCCTTGCGTCCCGCGCCGCTGACCCCGCTCATGGAAAAGGCGGTGAGCGAGGCAAGATCGACCAGACCCGCGCGCAGCACGGGCAGAAGCGGCAGGATGATGCTGGTGGGGTAACAGCCGGGGGACGCGATGAGGCGCGCCTGTTTGATCGCCGCCCCATGCACTTCCGGCAGGCCATACACCGCTTCCCGCAGCAGCGCGGGCGCGGGATGCTCGTGATCGTAAAATTCGCGATACACCGCGGCATCGTCGAGGCGGAAATCGGCGCTCAGGTCGATGACCGTCAGCCCTTGCTCCAACAACGGCACGGCGATCTCCGCGGCCACGCCGTGCGGCAGGGCGAGGAAGGCCGCCTCCGCGCCGGTGGCGGCGATCAGCGCCGGCGTGGGTTCGATGAAGGTGAGCGCGGCCGCCCCCGGCCAACCACGGAAGCGCGGCATTACCGTCGTGAGGGGGTTGCCCGCTTCCTGGCGCGAGGTCAGCCCGGCCACTTCCACCCCCGGATGCCGCAGCAGCAGCTTCATCAACTGCTCCCCGGAATACCCGCTCGCGCCGACCACCACTGTCTTGATCTTCCTCATTGCAGAATGTTTGGCATAGGACGCGGGTTCGGCAACCTATCGCGTATCCGTGACGGCATTTCCGCTCACTCCGGCGCTCCGGCTCGCTCACTCGACCGTTACGACCTTTCCCCCGAGCGGCGTCAGCATTGCGGCCTCGAAGCGCCCGGTCTGGCGCGGGCAAAACCGACGGCCGCGTTTCAGCAAGCGTTCGGCCATTTCCGCATCACCTGCCCGGCGCGCCGCCGCGATGCCTTCCGCGTAAAGGCGGACTTCGCGGGGATGATGCCGCGCCAGACGCTCGTATTCCTCGGCGGCCTGAGCCCAGCGACCTTCCTGCACGCGCCGCTCGGCCACGGCGTAATTCAACGGTGGAGCTTCCACCGAACTCGCGCCGAGATACACCGAGTCGATAAAACGCAGCAACGGCGCGGCGACCAACGGAGCCAGGGTGAAGGCCAAACAAAAAGCGCCCATGAGCAGGAAGGAAAAGGAAAGCAACCACTTGCCGAAATAGTCACGAAATCCTTCAGAATACGGATCCGCGCTCTTCAGCGTTAGCCACCACGCCGCCACCAACCCCACGCCGATCCCTTCGCGCACCCAGGTCCAGGTTCCACGCTCCTTCGCCCAATAGGCGAACCCGTCCCAACGCGCACTCCAGGGCCGGGGCTCTTCTTCATCGGGAATCCTTGAACCGGACACGGCCGCAAAATGCCACACCATGCGACCGCTGACAAGCCGGCACGGTAAGGCGTCGCCATTTACAGATCGAACGCGGTCTCGACGCTCGCATCCAAAGCGGCGGATACTGCCGCACCAAAAAGCTCACCACGGGGCGGATGGCCGCTGCCGGCGGTCGTCGAGGAACCAGCGCGCCCAGGCGGTCCATTCGTCATCGGTGTTGGAAGCGGCGAGAATCCGGCGCAGGGAGGCGAGGTCGGCAACGGAGGCCGGGGGCGCGCCGGTGAGCCGGGGGACGGTGGCGGTGAGGATGTCGATCAAGGTGGGGAACCAAGCGGGGGCAGGCCGGCGGACGTTGGGCACGGGCCAGAGGGCGGCCTCTCCGGGCGCGGCGGTGGTGAGCAGGCTCTGGCCGTCCGGGCTGAAGGCGACGGCGGGCGTGCCGCGCCCGCCATTCGGGGGCAGGATGTTCAGGAGGGAGCCGGTGGCGCTGTCCCAGAGGCGGGCGTGGCCGTCGGCGGCGCCGGTGGCGAGGCGTTTCCCGTCGGGACTGAAACTCAACGCGCCGACCGCGCCGCCGTGGGAGAGCGGCGCGCCGAGGAGCGTGCCGTGGGCGGTGTCCCAAAGGCGGGCGGTGCGGTCCTTGGAGGCGGTGGCGAGGTGGCGGCCTGCGGGGCAGAAGATCGCGAGGTTGACTTCGTTTTCGTGATGGAGGGTCCACTGCGGCACGAGGCCGGAAGAGGCGGCCCAGACGCGGGCGGTGCGGTCGGCGGCGGCGGTGACCAGCCGTTTCCCGTCGGGGCTGAAGGCCAGCCCCAGGATTTCGCTTTTATGGGCCGCCACTTCGCCGAGCGGTTTCCCTGCGGGCACCGACCAGAGTTTGACCACGCCGTCACGCGAGGCGGTGGCGACCCGGGGCGCGGCGGGATCGAAGGCCATGGCGGAGAGCGGCGCGGCATGATCGAATGGGGCGCCGGCCGCGGTGCCGGGCGTCACCGGCCACAGCCGGGCGGTGGCATCCCACGAGGCCGTGACGAGATGGCGCGAGTCGGGGCTGAAGGCCGCGGTCCACAGGCCGCGGCGGTGACGGGGAAACAGTTCGCGTTCGGTTCCGTCAGGCAGCGACCACAACCGGGTGCCGCCGTCGCGGCCGGTGGCGAAGAGGTGGAGGCCGTCCGGGGACAAGGCCGCGTTCACCAGCGGCGTGGGCAGGGACCGGGGCGGCATTGTTTCGCGTCCGGTGGCGGCGTCGCGGAGCCGCACGGTGTGGTCGTGCCCGTAAGTCAGCACCTGGCGGCCGTCGGCCGACCATTGCGCGCCGACGATCTGCGGATGAGGCAAAACCCGCGGAGCGGCGGCGCCGGACAGGGCATTCCAGAGGGTGACGGTTCCGTCCTCGCTGCCGGTGAGCACCCGCCCGCCGTCGCGGCTGAAAACCGCACACCAGACGCCGGAGCGGTGTTGCAGGGGCAGGGTGCGGGGGGCGCCGGTGACGGGGTCGAGGACGCGCACGCTGCCGTCCAGCGAGGCGGTGAGCAGGCTCTGTCCGTCGGAGGAAAACGCCGTGTCCATCACCGCTTGGGCGTGCCGCCAGGAACGGCCGGTCGCGGGCGGTTCGTCGAGGGTCCAGAGCGTGGCCGAGGCGGATTGGCGGCCGAAGAGGAGGCGCCGTCCGTCCGGGCTGAAAGCCAAGGTGTTAACCCAGCCGCCATCGCCGCCCTCGCCGGGGCCGGTGGCGATCAGTTGCCCGGAGTCCGTTTCCCAGAGCCGCACCCGGCTGTCGCGGGAAGCGGTGGCGACGCGGCGGCCGTCGAGGCTGAATGCGGCATCGACCACCCGTTGATCGTGCGGCAGCGGCGGGGTCAAGGGCGCGCCGGTGCGGGCGTCCCACACCCGCGCGGTGGCGTCCCGGCAGCCGGTGACGACCCGGGCGCCGCCGGCATCGAAACGCACCACCAGCACCGTGTCCTCGTGGGGCAATTCCAGCGGGCCGGCAGCGTGCGGCTCCCGCGGCCACAGGCGCGCCCGGCCATCTTCGCAAGCGGTGGCGACGTGGAGGCCGTCCGGGGAAAACACCGCGGCACGAACCGCGGCGGGATGATGCCATTCCCGCTGAAGGACGCCGTCGCGCCGTTGCCAGAGTTTTACAAGGCCATCCTCGCCCGCGGTGAGGAGCGCGCCGCCATCCGGCGAAAAACGCGCCGCGGTGAGCGCCGCCCCGTGGACCAGGATCCGCGGCGGCTCTCCGGGCGCGGCGAGTTCCCACAGCCGCGCCGTGCCGTCGGCGGAGGCGGAAAGGACGGCGGTTTCCTCCGCATCGAACGCCACCGTCACCACCGCGCCGTCGTGCCCGTGGAACCGATGCTCGGGCAACGGATGGCTCAGCCAGGTGAGGGCGGCCCGCGCGCGTTCGGCGGCAAAGGGATCGGCCGGATTTTCCCGCAACAATTCGCCGAGCAAGCTCAGCGCCGGCAACGGCTGGTCCGCGGCGAACCGTTCGGTGACCCGCTCGCGGCGCAGTTGCCGCAGGGTTTCGGCGCGGTGGTGGGCCGCGGTCTCCGCCCGCCGCCACAGGGCGGAGACGACGACAAGGGTGGTGAGGCCGCCGAGGAGCAGCAACGCGGTGAGCGCCGCCAGTCCGGGATGACGCCGCCGCCAGCGCCAGAGCCGGGCGGCGGGGCCGAGCGGTCGGGCCGCGATCGGGCGGTCTTCGAGAAACGCGCGCAGATCGTCCCCGGCCGCCGCCGCCGACGCGTAACGGTCAGCCGGCTCTTTGGCCAGGCACTTGAGGCAGATGGTTTCGAGATCGACGGGCGTCGCGCGGTTCAGCGCGCGGGGCGGGACGGGCTCGCTTTCGAGGGTTTGGCGCAAGGTGTCGCCCAGGCTCGCGGCCATGAAGACCGGGCGCGCGGTCAGCAGGTGGTAAAGCAGCGCGCCCAAGGCATAGACATCGGTCCACGGTCCCACCGGCGCGATGGAGGCGTCGGCCTGCTCGGGCGCGAGCGAACCGGGCGTGCCGAGAAACTGTCCGCTGAGGGTCAAGTCCGCCGGAGCGTCGGCCAGCTTGGCGAGGCCGAAATCCGTGACCCGCGCGCGGCCGTCCTCGTCGAGCAGAATGTTGGCCGGCTTGAGATCGCGGTGCCAGACGCCGGCCTCGTGCGCGTGCTGGATCGCCACGGTCACTTGCACAACGTAGTTGGCCACCGTCCGGGGCGGCAGCGGTTTCTCTTTCACCAGCGCGGCCAGATTGCCGCCGCGCACCAGTTCCATGACCAGGAACGGCTGGCCTGCGGCCACGCCCACCTCATGGACGGTCACGATGCCGGGATGGCGCAACCGGCCGAGCACGGCCGCTTCGGCGCGCAGCCGCTCCACCGAAATCCGCGCCGCCAGCGGTCCGGCGGGCAGCAATTTCAACGCCACCTCACGCCCCACATCCGGCTGCCAGGCCCGATACACGATGCCCATGCCGCCGCGGCCGATCACGTCGCGCAGTTGATAACGGCCGAGGCGCATGCCCGAGGCGTCGTCGGAGAGGGGAGCTTCGGGAGGGGGCGGAGCGTCGTCGTCGGTCAGCAAGCCCAGCCGCAGCAGGCAGACCGGGCAGCCGGCGGCGGGTCCGGCGGGGAGAGAAGCGCCGCATTCCTCGCAGAGGCGCGGGGGTGGAGGGGCCTCATAGGGCGTATCGGGCCTATGGGGCCCATCCGCCGGATCCGGCAGCCGGGGAGTGGACTTCATGGCCGCGGGTGGCTGGAAAACAGGCCCACTAGATAGCGAATCTCATCATCGATCTCCGCGGGGCCGTCCACTGTGTCCGCGATCTCCGCGCGAAGATACTGGCCGAAACGCTGTCGGAGCCGCCAGGCTTCGGACTTGATCGCGCTGACGGTCGTGCCCAGCCGCTCGGCCAGCTCCGCCTGGCAGTGGGCGGGTTTGCCGCCAGGAAGATATTCCACCAGCAGCTCGAAACGCGCCTTTTTCCCGGCCGCCATGTATTCGCCCTCCAACCGCTGCCGGGCGCGGTCCAGCACGTGGAGGCCCCATTGCCGGTCGAAGGCGGCGGTGGGTGGCTCGTCCGGAGCCGCCGGTTCCGGAGTCTGCCCCCACGCCGGGGCGTCCAGCGACACCGCAGGCCGGCCTCCGCCGCGTTTCGCCGCCGCCGCCTTTTCCCGCTGATGCCCGAGAAAATTCCGGAGCGAAGCCAGCAGGAACGACCGGAACCGTCCATGCCGCGGATGCACCCGCGCCAGCCCGTCACGGGCCAGCAGTTCGGAAAGAAATTGCTGCGTCAGGTCTTCCGCATCGTGCCAAGAATAACCGCGTTGCCGGAGGTAGAAAAAAAGCGGCCGCCAATGATTTTGCAGCAATTGATTCAACGCCGTCCGCCCTTCCGGCGTGCCAGATCCGGCGGCCATCACCAGACTCCAATGGGTGGTCACGAATTTCACGGCGGTGTTTCCGTTTCGGTCAGATCAGGTCAGCCATGACCAAGGATAAGGTTGCGTGGAGAGGCGTCATTATCCCGAGAACAAACGGTTGTTCAACTTCGGAGTTGGACAACGTGGCGGGGGCGTCCCGCCCACCGCAGTGGACGCGTCGCAATAAACCCGTGCGGTCCTTCTGGTGGCGGAGCGACCGAAGCGAGGCGTCGTTTGGAAGTTTCGCTGCTTCCGCCGGGCCGCTGTTTGCGGTGGGCGGGACGCCTCCGCCACGACCGCCATTTGCCAGCCGGGTGGGGCGCGATAGGTTGCGGTTTTCCGCATCTTTTCTCTCGTTTATCCATGGCCTCGTCTTTCGTCCATCTGCACTTGCACACCGAATTTTCGCTCCTCGACGGCATGATCCGTCCGAAGGAAGTGATGGCACGGGCGAAGGAGCTGGGCATGCCGGCGGTGGCGATGACCGATCATGGCAATCTTTTCGGCGCCATCGACTTTTACCTCGCGGCCAAAAAGGCGGGCGTAAAGCCGATCATCGGGTGTGAGGTCTATCTCGCGCCCGGCGCCAAGGACCACCGCAAGGAAATTCCCGGCCGCAAAAACTCCAGCCACCTCACGCTGCTGGCTGCGAACGAGACGGGCTACTCGAACCTCGTCAAACTCGTCTCCCGCGCCCATCTCGATGGCTTTTACTACAAGCCGCGCACGGACAAAAACGACCTCGCCGAGTTCTCGCAAGGTCTCATCTGCCTCTCCGGCTGCATGAACGGCGAGGTCAACGAATTCATTTTGCAGGAGCAGTTCGACAAGGCGCGGGAAAGCCTGGCGTGGTTCAAGGACGTGTTCGGGGAAAATTACTACCTGGAGCTGCACAACCACGGCTTGGAGGCGCAGCTCAAATCCACGAAGCATCTGCTGGAGTTTGCGCGCGAGTTCGACCTCAAAACCGTGGCGGCGAATGACGTGCATTTCCTCAACCGCGAGGACCACGAAGCCCACGACGTGATGATCTGCATCGGCACCGGCAACATGCGGATGGAGCAAAACCGCATGACGTATTCGCAGGAGGTGTATTTCAAGACGGCGGAGGAAATGCGCGCCTTGTTCCACGAAGTCCCTGAAGCCTGCGACGCCACGCTGGAGATCGCCGAAAAATGCGATCTGACTCTCCAACTCGACTCCACGAGCACGGCGAAGTATCCGCAATTCGGCGCGCCCGACGGCAGCCCGCGCGAAGTCTATTTCCGCAAGATTTGCTGGGAGGGCCTGGAGCGCCGCTATGGCGAACGCGCCGCCTCCGACGAGGAACTGCGCCGGCGGCTGGAGTATGAAATCTCGGTGCTGGAGAAGATGCAATATCTCTCCTATTTCCTCATTGTCTGGGACTTCATTAAATGGGCCAAGGACCACGGCATCCCGGTCGGACCGGGTCGCGGCTCGGCGGCGGGCTCGCTGGTCGCTTACGCGCTCGGCATCACCGATCTGGATCCGCTGCGATTCGGGTTGCTCTTCGAGCGCTTCCTCAACCCCGAGCGTGTCAGCCCGCCAGATATTGATGTGGATTTCTGCCAGTCGCGTCGCGGCGAGGTCATCGACTATGTGCGGCAAAAATACGGCGAAAAATCCGTCAGCCACATCGTCACCTTCGGCACGCTGGGCGCGAAATCGGTGGTGCGCGACGTGGGCCGTGTGCTGGGCTGGAGCTATGGCGACGCCGACCGCGTCGCCAAGCTCATTCCCAATGAGTTGAATATCACCCTCGGCGGTGCCCGCGCGAAGAACCCCGAACTCGCGGCCGCCATCGACAACGAAGCCTCCACGTCCGAGCTTTGGCAATACGCCGCGCGACTCGAAGGCCTGACCCGCGGCACCGGCGTCCACGCTGCGGGCATCGTCATCGGCTCGACCGATCTCGACGAATACGTGCCCCTCACCCGCGGCAACGAAGGGGAAGTCGTCACCCAGTTCGCGATGAGCCCGCTCACCGAGCTGGGGATGTTAAAGATGGACTTCCTGGGGTTGAAAACCCTCACCGTCATTCACAATGCGGTCGAACTCATCCGGCAGCACACGCCGGAGTTCGACATCCACACCGTGCCGCTGGACGATCCAGCGGCCTTCCAATTGCTCAGCCGCGGCCAGACGGTCGCCGTGTTCCAGCTCGAATCCGGCGGCATGATGAACCTCTGCAAGCAATTCGGCGTCGAGACCATCGAGCACATCATCGCCTTGCTCGCGCTCTACCGCCCGGGGCCGATGCAGTTCATTCCCGAATTCGTCGCGCGGAAAAAAGGGCTGCAAAAAGTGGAGTATCTCCACCCGCTGCTGGAGGAGGTGAGCCGCGAGACCTACGGCATTCTCGTCTATCAGGAGCAGGTGCAGCAGGCCGCCAACCGGCTCGCGGGCTACACGCTCGGCCAGGCCGACATGCTGCGCCGCGCCATGGGCAAGAAGGACATGGAGAAGATGGCCAAGGAGCGCAAAGGCTTCGTCAAAGGCTGCTTCGAGACCAACGGCATCCCGGAGGAACGCGGCCACGAGATCTTCGACTTGCTGGAAAAATTCGCGCAATACGGCTTCAACAAATCCCACTCCGCCGCCTATGGGTTGGTCACTTACCAGACCGCGTATCTGAAGGCGAATTACCCGGTGGAGTTCATGGCCGGCGTGCTCTCCAACGAAATCAGCAATACGGACAAGATCGCCAATTTCACCGCCGAATGCCAGGCGCTGAAAATCAAAATCCTGCCGCCGGACGTGAACCGCAGCGGCCTGGTCTTTCTGCCCGAATGCACCAACGGCCGCCAGGCCATCCGCTACGGGCTGGCGGCGATCAAGAACGTCGGCGAAGGCCCGATGACGATCGCGCTGGAGGAGCGCGGAAAGAGCGGCCCCTTCACGAGCCTGGAGGATTTCGCCAACCGCCTCGACGCCCGCTCCTGCAACAAGCGCGTGCTGGAAAGCCTCATCCGCGCCGGCGCGTTCGACTTCACCGGTGAGGACCGCGCGGCGATGGCCGCGCGCGCGGATGCCGTCGTCGCCTCCGCTTCCAGTGCGCAAAAAGACCGTGAGGCCGGCCAAGGCAGCCTCTTCGATATGATGGCCCTCGGCGGCCCGCCGCCCGTGCCCGCCGGCGTCGCCGACGCGCCACTCTTCGAGCCATGGTCGCAGGAGCGGCGGCTTGCCGACGAGAAAGAACTGCTCGGGTTCTATGTCAGCGGCCATCCATTGGAAAAATGGCGCGAGTTGCTGGAAAGCGACGAGTTCGCCAAACTCGGCGCGCTGGACGATCTGGAAATGTCCAAGCGCGGCCGCGAAGGCCGGTGGGAAGGCCCGCGCTACAGCTTCGGCGTCATCATCCAGGACGTGGAGCAGCGATTCAGCAAAACCAGCGGCAACCCCTTCGCCATTGTCAAAATCGAGGACTTCACCGGCCAGGTGGAAGTCATGATCATCGGCAAAACCTACGAGCGCCTGCACGGCTCGGGCCTGTTGCAAAAAGGCGCGGTGGTCGAATTGGGCGCGCGTGTCGAGCACGACGACCGCACCGATTCGCGCCGCCTCGCCGTGCTCGGCATGGAGGCGTTGGCGGAGCCGAAGAAGAAAGGCAAAGGCGCAAAGAAAGGCCAGAACGGCTCGACCGACTCAGATCCGGACCCGGCGGCCGCAATGGCCAACGGGACCGCCACCGAAATCGAACTGCACATCGGCCACGGCAGCGGCGTGGAGGACTTGCGGGAACTGCACGCCCGCCTGCAAACCCATCCCGGCGACACGCCGGTGGTGCTGGTCTTTCACCGCCAAGGCCACGAAGTGCGCCTGACCTCCTCGGCCAAATACCGCCTCCACTGGTCGCCCTCCAGCCAACGCGACCTGGAGCCGTGGCTGCGATGAGGCACGGAGCCGTTATCAGGGGACGGCTGGGGTGGCCCCTTTGAAGAATGGCACGCTCCACCGCCTTGGTTTACTTATTGTTTCTTCGATTACTGTCTCACGAGCGCGAACTTGCAAAGCACACATAGCCTTGCTGTTTCTCGATGCTGATCACATGGTTCCCGTTGCGCTCACGACCGATCACATACACGCCCGGGCTAGGTTGAAACTTCTCCGGGATAAGATGATCAAGCGAATTTAAGTCAGGGCGCGATGACTCGCTCCATTCATAATCATAGTCTTTAGGCCATTCCTTTCGCTTCTCTTCATGAAATCGCTTCAATCCAGCGATCAATTCATCGGTGCCACTCGGCTCCACCAGGTAAATATCAATGCTGCCACCGTCGCCGTGCCAGCCCCCATATTTACTCGCCTCGAATCCGGCCATCACCCGGATACCCGGGTTAAGATGCTTCATTCTTTGAGAGAGTTCCTCCGCAGACAATATACGCGTCGCTACAGTGGAGCTTGAGGCACTCGATATGTTCCAAAGCGTGAGAAGCCAAAGGAACAGACCGAGTGCTGAGACTACACTTACGCTCCAAAGTGCGATTTTGATTGGACGCTTCATTTTCTTAGCAGAACAAATCAGATCACGCGCTCAATAAGCTCGTCCATTCAGGCTGAAAACTGAATGCTGAAAACTTCTTTCACAACCCCAACCCCGAAGGCAGCCCCAATCCGCCGCTGATCTTGCTCATTTCCTCGGCGGCGAGGGCTTTGCCTTTTTCCAGGGCTTGCTGGACGCCGGTGAGCACGAGGTCTTCGAGGAGTTCGGCGTCGTTAGCGGCGACGACCAGCGGGTCGATCTTGATCCCCAGCACTTCGCCGGCGGCGTTGGCGGTGACGATGACCTTGCCGCTGGCGACGTTGGCTTCGACGGTCCGGCGGGTGAGTTCGGCCTGCGCGGATTGCATTTTTTCCTGCATCTGCTGGGCCTGTTTGAGCATTTTGGCGATGTTCATGAAGTTGTGGATGAGAGAACGGAAACGTGGGAAAAGGCGGGACGACGGAGCAGTCCACCCCTTATTTTTTCGCCGCCTGTTTCTTCGCAGGCGTGACGGAGGTGATTTTGGCCTCGAAGATTTTCAGCGCTTCGGCGATGAGCGGGTCGTCGTAGAAAGCGCTTTCGTCGAGAGCCGGCACGGGCGCGGCGGCGGCTTCCTCGACCGGAGGCGGCGCGGCGGTCTCGCGCGGTGGTTCGGCGCGGGGCGGAGCAGGCGTGGGTTCCGGCTCGGGGCGGGGCGGCGGGGCGGGTGGTTCGATGTCTTCGCGGATTTCCAGCGAAAGCCGGAGCGGCGTGCCGGACAAGGCGGCGATGATTTCCTCGATGGCGGCACGGGCGGCGGGGCGCGCCAATTGGTCCTTGGCCATGCGACTGCCGGGCGCGAAGCCGATGAGCAATTCGTCCGCGCGTTTTTCCACCAGCACGCCTTGCCGGGCCCAGCCGTGCAGCAATGGTTTGCTGGCCTGGATTTCCTCCAGCGTCTTTTCCCAAAGCAACGGGCCATTGTCGGCCAAGGTCGGCGCGGCGCCGACGGATTCCGCGAAGAGCAGCGGGCTGCCATCCTCGGCGGCGGGCGGCGGGTCCCCTGCCCCGATGGGCGGCGCGGGGGCGGGTGGAGGGGTTGGCTCCGCCGGAGCAGGCGCGGGTGCGGGTGCGCTTGGCGGCGGTGCGGGGGCGTCGATCACGGGCGCAACTCCCGCAGCGGAAGCCGGCGCGCTGGCGGCCTGCTCCCGCGCGCTCTGGAGCGTGACGATTACATCGCTGAGCAACACTTCCTCCAGCGAGCGAATGGCCTTGATGACGCCGATCTCCAAATACAGCCGCTTGTTGGACGCCCACTTCATGCGGCCGTCCACTTCGGCGAATTGGTCGATGAGATTGAGCAGCCGCTCGGTGGTGAGCAAGCCGGACTGGGTTTGCAATGTCTCCAGCACCGGCGGCGGCAGGTCGCGCGAGGTTTGAGGATCGACCTTGTGGACGAGCAGGTTGCGCAGGTGCGCGATGAGGTCGGAGAGCAGCTTGGTGAGGTCCTTGCCTTGGTCGGTCTGTTGGTGCAGGTGCTCCAATGCGACGGGCGTGTTCTTTTCCAGAATGGCAGTGGAAAGACTCGCGATGGTTTCGTGCGCGGTGAAGCCGAAGATATTCAGCACGTCCTCTTCGTCGATCTTTCCGCCACAAAAAGCGACGAGCTGGTCGAGCATGGATTGCGCGTCGCGCATCCCTCCCTCGGCCCCGCGCGCCACGGCGTGGGCGGCGGCGGGCGTGAGGGTCAGGCCTTCTTTCTCCGCGATGTCGAGGAGGTGATCGGCGATGATGATGTCCGGGATGCGGCGAAGATCGAACCGCTGGCAGCGGCTGATGATGGTGGGCAGGACTTTCTGCGGATCGGTGGTGGCGAAGATGAATTTCGCGTGCGGCGGCGGCTCTTCCAGCACCTTGAGCAGGCCGTTGAAGGCGGCGACCGAAAGCATGTGGACTTCGTCAATATAGACGATGCGGAACTGCCCGCTCATGGGCGCGAACTGCACGGTATCCCGCAAGTCGCGCACCTGCTCGATGCCGTTGTTACTCGCGCCGTCGATCTCCAGCACGTCCATGCTGCGCCCTTCGGCGATTTCCACGCATATGGGATCGTCGGGGTCGAAATCCGCTTTGGGGCCGCCGGGGCAGTTGAGCGCCTTGGAAAGGATGCGCGCGGTGGAAGTCTTGCCCGTGCCGCGTGGCCCAACGAACAAATACGCATGGGCCAAGCGGTTCTGCGCGATCGCGTTGCGCAGTGTCCTCACGACGTGATCCTGCCCCAGCACGTCATCGAACGTGCGGGGCCGGTATTTGCGGGCGAAAACCTGGTAACTCATCAGCGGGCGGGCAGCGTAAAACACCCGCTGGGAAAGAAAACGGGATTTTCAGAAAAGCGCGGATTTGCGGCAGACGAGCGGTCGGATCCGACAGATGAGGCTGATCCGTCGGATCCGACCGATCTTTTTTCCCTGGC
>CAZQUC010000011.1:0-23223 GCA_964596095.1 uncultured Enterobacteriaceae bacterium | reverse complement strand
AACGCGGCCGCGAGGAGCAGCGCGGCGGATGGCTCGGGGACGGGTTGGTATTCCAGCACCAGACGCGGAGCGAACGCGCCGCTGCCACCGGGGCCGACCGGATCGTCGCCGGCATGGCCACCGACGGTGTTGTCGCCAAGACGCTCGCCGCTGCCATACCAATAGGCCCAATGCGTGCCGCCGGGATCATTGGCGAGGCGCAGCACCAGGCTCAGTTCGTCATCGGTTAAAAAATTCGTCCAATTCACCGCGGGTGAGGCCAGCAGATCGATCTCATACGCGGTGCGGGTGGTGGTGGGAAACGGACCGGTCGCGGGAGTGTTGACGAGCGAGACGTCCAACGCGGCGGGGAATCCGCTGCCACCGCGATCCCAGCCATCGTGGCTGGAATACCACACGCCGAGTTGCGGTGTGCCGGAAACACTTTGAAACGGCCCGCCGTCGAGGTCGCCTTCGGCATACAAGGTCAGCCGCGCGCTGGTGACGACGACGGGATACTCCAGCAGGGCGATTTCCGAGACATCGAAACCGATCCAACCGTCGAGGGCCAGATCGTCGGCGGCGTAAGCTCGGAGACGGTTGTCGGCATCCACATCCTGGCCGGCGGGGTCGCTGCCGGGCGAGGCGGTTTTGGTCGCGGTCAGCACCACCGTGACGGCGGGCGCGGCCGCCATGGAGGCAAGACTGAGGACGGAAGCCGCGATCAGGACGCGGGTGAGGTGGCTGGGCATCGGGTTCATGATTGGTTGGTGGAAGCGCGAGGAGAAGGGATGAAAAAAGCGTCACCGGCGGTCGAGCCGGAAATAACCGGAGGCGGCGGGAGTATCGAGCGGCACCAACGCGCGGCAGCCCTCGGCGGTGAATTCGATACCGTCGCGAAGCGTCTGCCAGTGCTGCATGTCCGCCGAGTATTGCAGCTCGGCGTCGGCATGGAGGCGATCCCAGCTCAGCTCCAGGCAGGGCGTGCCCTCGTCATCGACGACTTGATACGACAACGCGAGTTCGGGCCGCACGCCAGCCGGTTGCACGGGCACGTCGCCGGGATCGAGCGGGTCGGTGCCGGCGAGATATTCCTGGAGGTTCGTTTTTCCGTCGCCATCGGGATCCGCGCCCGGATCGTGCTGGTTGAAGGCGTCCTCCCAGGCATCCGCCAGGCCGTTGCCATTGGCATCTTCGGCCGGGGGCAACTCCAGCGGCCCCAGCGGCGTGGTCTCGCCGCCGAGAATCCATTCCCCGGAAACGACGGGCGACGCGGTATTGGCCGCGGGAAACGAGCCGACGGTCCGCGCATAAATCGTCGCGGTGGAGGTCAAGCGCAGCGGCGCGGTATAGGTCCGCCACGGCTCGTCCGGGGAAAAGCGGTAGGAAATCGCCGCGCCGCTGCCGCCGGTCGAGTGGAGCGTCACCGGCAAGCCCGCGCCGGTGGCTTTCGCGACGGGCGCCGCGGGGTCCTCGGGATCAGTTTCCTCCACATCGCTCAGGGCCGCGGGATAGTGGCCGGGCGGCGGATCGAACCGCACCAGTGGCAGCACCGCCCCTTCCTGCGCGGAAAACGACGCGATGGAAAGTGGCCGGTCGTGCGCGCGGCCGGGTGGACGGAGATACTGATTGATGACCGGCATCAGCGTCTCCGGATAAAGAAACACGCCGGTGGCTGGTTCGCCGAGACCGTCCGCCGGGCCGCCGTCGCGCAGGGAGGTCAGCCGCCAGGAGCCGGGCACCAGTTCTTCCGAATCGCTGGTCCAGTCGCCCTCGCGCCGCAGCTCGTAAACGAGAGCGTCGGGCGTCACGAACGGCTCCTCGTCGAACAGAAACACCGTGACCTGCCGGTCGCGCGCGCCCAAGGGCGCAAAGCCGCCGCTCGCGCTCCGGCGATGGCGCGAGCCGTCGTAATCGAAGCGATGCCAGTTGGCCGAGCGACCGCCGGCGCCCGACAGCAGGAGAAACCCGCCCTGCCCCAGCGCGGCGGCGGTGGTGAATTTCTCGCCCGGCGGCGCGCTCCATTGCTGGCGGGAAACGGGCGGGCGGGCGGCGTCGAATTCATACAAGCCCGCGCTGCCACCTTCGTCGAACAAGGCCAGCAGCCAGGTCTTGTTTTCATAAATCACCGTCAGCAGCAGGTGGATCGGCTTGCCAAGATCATAACTCCCCGCGTCGGTGAAGGCATAACTCGAAGGCGCGGCCTCCTCGCTCTGGCGCGTGACGAAGCGGGCGGCTTTCCGTTCGTAAAACAGAAACGACGGATGGTCCTTGAGCGGCGCGAAAAAGCCATAGGTCCACTGCGCGGCGGGCGGCAAATCCGGAACGGAGGAAACGACGGGGGTAAGCGGCGACGTGCCCTCGGCGAAGACACGGAACTCCGAGGCCTCCGGCGAAGCCAGCGCAACAAAGGCGGCGCCCGGCGCGGCCGCCCGCCGCATCACGACGGCGTTGCCGCGCCGCAGCGGCGAGGGTTCGGCGAACCCCTCGGCGGCCACACTCAACGTGCCTCCGTTGTAAGTGGCCGGCGACAGCCGCCGCGGCGCGGGCGCGTCGTTCTGCTCGGTGGCCACGAGCACCAGACCGGGGAGAGAGGGAAGCGCCACCGCCGCCAGCGCGGTGGGCGAGAGAAGGCCATTGAGCTGCGCGGGCTCCGCCGTCGGTGGCGTCAGCCCCAGCCCGAGGACGCGGTTGCTTTTCGCGGAGGCGAAAACCGTCTGATCCGCAGTCGCCCCCGCGCGGAGTTTTCCCACCGTGAGCGCGTCCGTGGCCTCCAGGCCGGTCCATTGCGGCGGGCCGGGGAAAAAATCCCCCGTGGACTGCTGGAACAACACCCGCGCCGCGCCGGTCTCGCGGTCGAGGATGACCAGGTCCGCGCGGCCGTCGCCGTCGAAGTCGCCGGTCGAGGAGAGTTCGGTGGGCGTCTCGTAGGTGAAGGGAGATTGCGCCCGGACGAGCATCGAGGGCATCATCCAGGCCAACATGATCGTGGCAATGGCAGCGAATCGTTTCATGAGGAACGGATGGTTCGGGTGAAGGATCAAGTCCGGGCAATCTCTGGCGGGTGAGGAACAGGACATCGGAATGGATGGAAGAACGAGCCGGTGGGCGAGATGCGGGTTACTTCGGCTGTTCAGGCTCTTCCGGTCGATTGTCCGACGGTTTGCCCAGTTTGGACGGCGGCGTCGGCAACGGGCCGATCAAGGTCGTTCCGGCGTTGATGGTCTCCTTGATTTCGCCGGTGCTGTCATCGAAGCGGACGACGAAATACTCGTAGCGCGCGCCGACGATGACCGGCTGGGTATCGAGAAGATACAAGCGAAGACGGGCCAGCGACGTGGTGCTCGTGTAATCGCCGATGGTGTAATACGTGCTTTGCCCCGCATCGAAGAGTTTCGCCCACTCCACGGTGCGATCGCCCACGGCCTCGATGCCGATGAACGGGTCTTTCATCAACAGGACGCCGGGCGTGGGTTGCTGGCAGGCGATATGCTGAACCAGAGGTGACACCTGGATCACATCGCCGGTCACGTCGGGAAAATCCTCGCTGGGCACCTGGCGGCGATAGAGCACCGCCGGCAGGATCGTTTCCGAGGGAGATCCGTTTTTGCGCGCGAGATGTTGATTCGGGTCATAGCGTCCGCGCAATTCCCCCAAGTCATAAAAGACGCATTGGTGGGGGCTGTGGTTGCCCTCCTTTCGGGACGCGATGTAGGCGCCGAACGCCGTGTTGCTGGCGGTGATTTCGCCGATGAGGACGCCACGTTGATACAACGTGATGGGTTCGGGATCGGCCGAGGTCACTTGGGCGCGGGGGGCTTGCGGCCAGATAAACGTGTTGCCGCCGCCGGTGGGATAAAAATCGTAGTTCCAGAATGTCTGCTGGTTGACGGCGATGGCGGGGGTGTAGGCGCCGCCGCTGTAAGCCTCCGGCAGCGGGCGGGCGGGCCAGTCCACCTTCGGCTCGACGCCGGGCTCCGGCGGCGGTTTGGGCGTGCGCCAGGTGAAATCCCACGCCTTGCTGGGGCCGCTCACGCCGCCGGTCGGGCCGATGGAGCGAATCCACACTTTGTAAGTGACGTTGCGATCGACGGGCGTGACGACGTGGAATTCCGGCCCTTCGCCGAGTTCGCCGTTGACGCGGGCGGTGTAAAAACTGTTGAGCGCGGGGCTGGACGCGAGCGGACCCGGCGCGCGCGCCGACAGTAGTTTGAAGACGGAGGGGCTGGCACCCGCGGGATTGGCAAACAGCGGCGAGGTGGGCGCGGCCGGCGGCACGGGGCTGGCGCCGACGGGCAGCAGCGGGAGCCGGATCAACAGGTTTCGTTGCAAGGAAGCGCCGTCTTTTTCCAGAAAGACCTCGAAGCGCTCGACGCCGGGCGGCGGGCAGAACCAATCGAGGCTCACGGCCGCCGCGCCTTCCGCGTTCACCACGGCGCGCGGCTCGTGCAAGGTGGGCACGGGCGGCGGCGCGACGAGCGTGAGCGGGCATTCACCGAGTGGCACCAGCGGGCTGGCGTTGCCATTGCGGTCGAGGAATTGCCCGAAGTAAAGCAATTGCGCGGAGGTCACGGGCAGCGCGTCGTCCTCGCAAAAGACCTGGCCGCCGCCCTGGGGCACTTCGCCCTCGGCCAGCAGGCTCATCTCGTCGAGGCCGATCTGACGGTAGAAACGGTATTGGGCGGCCTCGGCGGGCGCGCACAACCCCAGGCGCACCGGCGCCGTCGAGCCATCGCCATTCCCGCGCAGATGCAGGCACGCGGCAAAGGGCGGCAGCGGTTGGGTCAGCGTCCAGGCGACGCAATCGCTCGCGGGCGCGCCGTCGATCGGCGGGAGCGGCACCTGGCCATTGATGACCAGCGCGCCACCCACTTCCACCAGCGGACCGCCGCTGGCGCGCGCCTCAAGGAACACCGGAGTGCCGTCGGAGAGGCCGGGAATGCGGGCCATCGTGTAGCCGCCGCCGGTGGGCGTGATCGTCGAGGGAGGGAAAGGAAGACTCAGCATCGACTGGCGCAGCGATCCCGCCGGCGGACTGCCCAGCGAGGCCGCGATGGCGAGGAAGCTCACTTGCCGGCACGTGAGCCGCGTCCCGCCAGCGCCCGGCGCGGGAAGAAAGCTGGTGCTCACGCTCACGACGCGGCTGTCCACCCCGGCATTGGTGCCGGCCACGCACGTGACCACCGGGTTGATCGGCACGCCGGCGGCGACGGTTCCGCGCTGCTCGAACACGAAGTCGGCGCTCACCTCATCGTTCTCCTCTCCGGTCTCCTCGGGGAAATAGATCGTCTGTTCCTGCTGGATCGAGAAACCCAGGATACTCGCGGTGGCCGTCAGTTTCGCATACGTCACTCCGGCACTGGCGCGGCGGCAGACCGCGTGGATCCGGTATTCGGAAACCGGATGAGGCATCGCGGCCTCTCCCACCGGTTGCGCGTTCAACAACGCGAGCGGCGGGTTGTAACCTTGCGCGCACACTTGCGAAGGGGGCGCGGGCGGGCCGCTGACCGGACGGAACGCGGCGAAGGCCGGCGGGCCGGGCGAGGAATACACGACCCCGCACGCGCTCTCATAGACCGCGCGCACGGCATACCAGATCGTTGTGTTAGGCAGGATTTGACTGTTCGGCGCATTGGCCGGTGCGTCATCCACCCAAACATGCGCGCCCTCGTCCAGCGGCGCGGACGCCTCCAGCACGCCGCAGGGAATGAAGAGCGCCGGATCTTCCTTCTCCAGATTCGCGCCGAAATTGAGCTTGGTGGAGGCGACATACGGTGGACCATCGCCAGCTGGCGCGCCGCCAGTGCCGCGCAGGATTTCATACCGCGCGACCGGCGTGCCGATGCTGGCGCTCGGCGTCCAGCGGACCTCGACCTGATAATGCTCGTCGGTCCCGAGGCTCGCGGGCAGGATGTCAGCGCGGGCGCTGACTCCCGTGGGCACTTGCGGCGCCAGACGGCGGGCGACGTTGCCGTCCCCGCGCGGCGAGAGCATCCCGTCTCGCCCCAGCAAGTCGCGCGCGGTCACGTAGTAGGCGAACTCCGCGCAATCGGGAAACGGCGTGCCGATCACCTGCCCCTCGAGATCGCGCTCATAGCGGCCATTGTCGTCGGTGATGAATTTCGTTTCGCGATCCGGTCCGGTGATGGGATCGACGGTGGCTTCGGTGAAAAGCTCCGGCGGAATGAGCGAGCCGCGGTTGAGGCGGCGGATCTTGTCCGGCTCGATGTCGAGCAATTCCAACACCTCCTCCGTGCCTCCGATCGCGCCGCTGTCCGCAAGCAGCTTGTCCACGCGATACACGTTGTAGCCGGAGGAAAGCAGCGCGTAACGGCGCAACTCCGGCGGTGTCGCCCAGCGGAGATGGATGTTGAGATCGCCCCCCGGCGTGGCGTCCGGCACCTGCACCGGCGCGCCCGGCGGCGGCAGCGGCAGCGGCACGCCCGCGACGAGGGCGATGCGCCCGACCACGCCGGCATCCACGCCGCCTTCGCGCAAGCGCAGCTCCAGCGTGACCGGCTGGCCCACCGCCACCGGCAGCAAGCCGGCCCATGCGCGGCCCGTCGCCAGCGCGAAGGCCGGCGAACCGACGGAGGCCAGCTCCAGCGTTTCCGCCAACTCCGCATCTGTCGCGCCGCGCGCCACCACCATGGCAATCTGTTCGGTGGCCACCGGCTCGTCGGCTTGCGGCGGATCGCCCGGCCACGGTGGGTCGCCCGGCTCGCGCGGCGAACGCAGGCTGGCGAGATAATTCGGGAACTTGGCCTGACGATACAGCGCACGGAAGCCGGCTTCGATCTCCGCCCGGTCGCCGCCGAGGTGGACCGCGCGGTCGAGATAGGCCGCCGCCAGCGCCTTGTTGGTAGCGGGCCGGAGCGTGCCCTGGAGCGTAAATTCCCCCGCCCCGTCGGCAGCGGCGGTTTTCAGATACACCGCCAGCTCGCGGCCTTGCAGCGTCGCGGAGTCGGGCGCGGTCACATGCAGATAGGCCCACGGCCGGCCCTTGGCATCGACGGCCGTCGTGCCGGCGGTGAACACGCCGTCGGGGATCGCCGAGTCCTGCGCGGACGCCGCAGCGGCCAGCAGCCAGACGGAACACAAAATGAGGAAGCGTTTCATCGCGGATAGAGGGTGAAGCGGTTTGGTGGCTCGGAGCGTGGTGGCAGCGCGTTATTTGAACCCGACATCGACGCCGCCTCCGCGGCTCAGGGTGACGAGCAGGGCGAAGGACTTGGAAAACTTCTTGCAGAACGGGCAGGGGCCGACCTTGCCGGAGAGGCGCAGGCTGGCCGTGCCGGAGGCCGAAGCCTTGTTGACGAGCGCGTCCACGAAGGCATCGGGCTTGAGCAACACCTCATCGATGGCCGCTTTATCGATGGGAATCCTCGCGGCGACAGCCACGCCGATCTTTCCTTCGATATCCACCAGGCACAGAATCTCCCCGTGGATGCCATACGAGTAACGCACGCCAGCGAGCAGGTTCACATCGTTATTATCGCTGCTGCCCTGCACGAAGCAGAAATTGCCCGATCCCATCAGCCCTTTGAGACTCAGGAAGCACGTGTCCGGGATGCGGAAGAACGCATTGATCGACACCGCGCCCTCAAAGCCTTGGTAGAAGCCGGTCAGCGCTTTCGGGAAACAGCCGTTTCCCGTCAGCGCGCCGAGAGCGCCGAAGTCCACGAGGTCGCGCGTTTCCGGGTCGAGCAAATCCAGCGCGCGCGGGTTCTTGGTCGAGCCGAAGAAGCAGAACCCTTCCATCTGCACGAAATCGACCGTCGCGCCGACGCGCCCGCTCAGATACCCCTCGCCGCCGCCGAAGCCGAACTTGAAGGCCACGCGGTCGAGGCTGGCCTGGCGGATCGGCAGCTTGGTCAGCAGGTCGAAGGAACCATCCAGCCCGACGAGATCGCCTTCGCCATCGAAGGAAAATTTCCCCTCCAACGAGACCTCGACCGGCAGCACGCCGAAGGTGGCCTGGGCGTGCGCGCCCACGGTGACCTCGGTGGAGACCACACCGGGGTCGCGGCACGAGGTGTTGGGCGTGTCGGAGTCACAATTGAGGAAGCGGAACCAGCCATCGACCACCAGCGCGTCGGGCACCTTCATGCGCAGGCTGGCGTTGAGGCGGATTTCCTGGATCGTCTCTCCCTTGATTTGCGCGTAGCCATCGAGCCGCGCGGCGGCGAAGAAATCGCCGACTTTTGTGTTGTCCGCGGGATCACCGCTTTCCGTGCCGTCGGTATCGGCGAGTTCGGTGAATTGGCCGGCGGCGGCCGTGACCGCGCCCTCCACCGCGCGACGAAGCACGCGGTTGAATTCGCCGAAGACGAGATCCAGCCCGGAGCGGAAGCGATCGCGCACGTCGTTGAAGCGCGCCCGCAGCATTGGCTGCACCTTTTCGGCCAGGACTCCCGAGCAGAGCGCCTCGCGCAGCACGCGGCTGATGTCCGCTTTGACGCGCGCGGCGGGAATTTCCTCGAAATACCGCCCGGTCACATCGTGCGCCCCTGCGAAGTGGTCGCGCAGCCGCTTCAGCACCTGGGGCTGCACCGTGAGGGCGGCGTCCTGGAGCGCCCGCTCCAATTCTTGCGCCAACCCGGTGCCGGCGTCGATCTGGTCGATGAAACTTTGGATCGTCCCGCGCACGCGCCGCAGAAAAGCCTCGCTTTCGCGCAGCGTGCTCTCCGCGTCGGCCATGGCCTGGTTGAGTTCGGCCAGCGCGCTTTCGCTCAAGCCGCCGACCTCCGCGAGTTGCCGCACCGCCTGGCGCACCTTGTCGCGCCGGTCCGGCGCCACCACGGCGAGCGCGGCATCGCAGACCTCGCGCGCGCCCACCAGACTCACGCGGATCGCGGCCAGCGCCGGCGAGGCGCCCGTGGCCAGACCGGCGACCTTGTCCGGCAGGCCGAGATCGGCGGGCGCATTCAAGTGGCCGCCGTCAGGCGTGAGGCTGGCCAAGCGCCCCACGCGGCTGGCCACGCTGCCGGTTTCGTAGAAGGCGAGCAGGTTGTCATAGACTTTGTCCGTCACGCCGCCGGCTTCGTCCAAGGTTTGCGCCAGCGCCTCATCGAGCAGCGTCGAGATCCGGTCGTTGACCACCTTTTCCAGCCCGTCGATGCGCGCCGCCATCTCCGCCGCCGGCATGGAGAAGACGCCGTCGAGGGCGCGTGAAATCGCGCGCTGCGTCACAGCCACCAGGCTTCCGGCGGCCAGATCACTCACGTTCAGCCGCGGCGTGGACACCTCGGCGCCGAAGGTGATCGCGCAGCCCGTGGCGCTGAGCGTGCGCAACTCGTGATGCACGTCGAGGATGAGCAGCTTCGTCTCCGGATTGGCGAAGCCGGTGAAGGTGCGTCGCGCCGGATCCCATTGCAGCGAATAATCCAGATCCACCACGCCGCGCCAGACCTTGCGGGCCACGGGATGGTATTTTTGCGACAACTGGGTGCCCTCTTTGTAATTCCGATAGTCATCCACCGTCCGCCCCGGCAACACCGGCCAGCCGCGGTTGTCTTCGTCGAAATTCGGATCGTTGAAAAAGTTTTTCCCGTTACCGTCGTTCCAGCCGAAATGATCGCGCGCTTCGCGGACGGGATCGTTGGACCAGCCGCCCATCACGTAGAGCGGCGAATCGCTCGTGCTCACGCTTGAGGCACTGGCATGGAGATGCACCTTGATGTCCTGGAAGAACGGCACGTCCAGCAGCCCGGCGAAACTTACAAAACCCGTGACCGCCGGGTCGTAGCGGTTGAGCGCCGCGCCCGTGACCGGCGTGAAGCGGTAGCGGCCGCCTTCCTGCGCCTTGATCGTGAGCGTCGGCGGCAGCACCAGCCGCGAATCCAGCCCGCTGCCCGGCGCATTCACGCTCGCCACCAGATTGCCGTCGGGCTTGAACCCGAGGCGCCCGTAGAGCGGCGCGTCCGTGATCGCGGGCAGCGAGGCTTTGACATTGAGCGCGAGGAACCCCTGCCCGCCCACCGGGCAGCCGCCCGGTCCCCGGGGTTGCGCGAATTCCGCCGAGGTCGGCAGAAACGACATCCCCCAATAGGCCAGCGTCTTCTGGCCGGGATTCACCACGCGGGCGCTGAGCAGCTCGCCATACACGTCGATCTGCACGTCGGACAAGGTCACGCCGAAGCCCGAAGGCGACGGCAGCGTAACGTCGCCACCGATGGCCGATTCGACATTGACATTGTCGCGATACGCCAGCCGCAGACCGTCGAGCGTGATCTCGTAGCCGTAGAATTTCGGCAGCGGCACGATGTCCGAAGTCACGGCGTCGTGAATGCCGGTCACGCCACTGGGGCGCAGGTAATATTTGCTGTAGGGCTTGAGGGCGTAAGGCGCCAGGTCTTCCCCCGCGAGATGGCTTTGCACGGAGATCCCGTCCGTCGCGCGCACGTTGAAGCCCGCGTAGTCGGCCAGCCCTTCCGTGTAGGCGGGCGTGAGCGGGCGCTCAACGCGCGCTTCGTCGTCCGGACTGCCGAAGCCCGTCAGCAGCAGCGCAGCCGGACGATGCACGGCCGCGGCCGCGTTTTCGGGCAATTCCGCGACCAGCGCATCGCCGCTCAGCACATGGCCGGGGATGTGAAAGCGGCCGTGATCGACTTGCAGCAGCGAATGCACGGGTTGGAGGTCGGCGGTCAGGCCGAAATTCAAATTCCGCGCCGGGATCGAGCCCTCCGCGCGCAGGCCGCCATCGGGCGTGAACCGCCACACGTTGCCCGCCGGCGTGAACAACGGCCCGTTGCCGCCCGTGCCGCCGCTGCACGCCTTGCCCGGCGAATGGTAAAACTGGGTAGGCTGCGCCTCGGTCAACAGGCTGCCCGCCGTGTCCACCACGCTGTCGCGGATATTCACTTGTCCGAGACCGGTGCGAAGGCGCACGCCCAGCGGAAAATGCGCCTGGCAATCCACTTCGGGGATCACCAGCACGGCATCCAGCAACGCCCTGCCGCGCGCGTCGGTCCGCACCGTGAGCACGTTCTCGCCGCCCGCCTCGGAGCGGGCGACCCAGGCGTGGCGCAGATATTTTTCGTTGGAAGGCCGGTCCGCGTCCGACGGCACGACGAGCTGCGTCCGCACGCTTTCCAGCGCCGCCAGTTCAGCTTCCCGCACATAGGTCGTGGCGGTATTGGCGCCCTGCGTCGGCGCGGTGAAAAGGCCTGTGGCCGCCTGCCACTCGATGCGACTGACCCGCACGCGGTGCGGCAGCCGCTCATGCACGAGATAGAGCGGACCGCCGCCGGGGTTTTGAATGGCCACCGGGGCGACCGGTTCCAGCCGGCCGTTCAGCGCGACATTGGTCTGCGTGTGCGACGCGCGCAGCCGGCCGTTTTCCGCCTCGAACGCGTAGCCCAGCCCGGCGGGCAAATGGATCGTGATCTGGGAAAGGGTGGCGCCGGAAGGAGTGAGCGTGATCGCGCCGCGGTTGACGCGCACGCCCTGCTGCCGCGTGGAATCCGCGCCCGCCACCGGCACCGTGCCGAGGGCCAGCCGCAGGTCTCCATTGGGCCGCAGGAGCACGACCAGATTCGGCACGGTCGCGGCGGGGAAACCGCGCCGGGGCGGCTCCACCAGCGACGCCGCTCCCGGCTGCAGATGCAAGAGCGCCCCGACTTCCCCCGCGGGATTCGCGGTCGTATCGAAAGCAATGGACCCTGGATCCAGCAGGGACAGCTCCGTCTCCACCTCGCCGAAGAACAGCTTCCCGCTCAGCACCGCCAGCCGCACGTTGTCATAGACCACCGTATTGTCCGTCACCACCGTGCCCGCCGCGTCATCGGTATGCTCGATCGTCGCCTCCAACCGGTAACGATGCGCGGCGTTGATCGCATCCAGCGTGAGCGGCGCGAAGGAGCAAGGCACGAAGCCGGTGAACGTGGACGGCTGGCGGGGCGTCGTCCCCTCCGCGGGTTGAAACGGCGGCACGGAAAAGACCCGCTCGCCACCGGACCAGTCGGTCAGTGGCACCTCCGTGGCCGTGGTCGTATTGATCAATTTCAAGCGCGCGCGGACGCGCGTCTCCACCGCCAGCGAGGCCGCCTCCGCATCCGGACGGTTCCAGGCATCGGCCCGCCGCAACGTCACTTCCAGCGAGTTGAAAAACAAATTCCGGCTCGGCACATTGAGTTGCCAAATCTGGTTTTGGGCCGCCGCCGCATTGAAGGGCTCGGCATGGCCCAGGATATTCCATCTCTCGTTATCCGGATCGGTGTTGGCGAAATGCCAATACGTCTGCCCCTCGGCCTGGGTCAATGTTGACTCCTGGCGCAAGGGATCACTCGTGGACGTGTTTATCAGCAGAAGATTGGCCCGCAGCCGGTATTTCTGCGTGTGGGACAGCGGCGCGGCTGGCTGCAGCGTCGCCACAAAGACCCGCCCTTCCACCAGCGGCCCCGGCCAGACCGATACGATGGTCTGCGGCGCCGAAAGAACCGACGGCGTTCCCGGTGACTCTCCCAACGGAACCGCCTGCCCCGCCTCATCCAGCAACTGGAACTCGACGCGATACGTCGCGACCACCGCAGCACCGACGATGATGGGACCGTTGCGCTGGAAGATCACCTGGGACAGGACGACCAGAGAGTTTCTTCCTTCCTCGATTTCCAGCATGGTGTCGGTGCCCGCGCTCACCGACGCGACAACTTCCGTGAACGTCCCCCCGATCTCCTGCGCCTCCACCCGCGCCATGCCGCAGCAGACGAGCATCGCCAATACCAGTCCCATCCCCCGGAACCGTCCGGCAGACCATGAAAGCGAAAAGTTCCACCGGAAAAATTCCGCACGAAGGATGAGAGAAGGCGCGCTCACTCCCTTCTCCTAAGGATTCCGCCACCGCGATAACCGAATTTTGGAAAATTTTTTTCACGCCACACCGGTCCGGTCACCCGCAACCCGGACGCCCTCTCCCTTCCGGCCATCATCCCCTCCCCAGGCCCGTCAAGGGGCTTGTGAAAAAGACGTGGTGACATTGCCCATTTTTGGCGGACCTGGCGTCATTCGCGCGAGCCAAAAAGTGCTCCGCAATCCTCGTAACCCCCGATTCCATCCGCCGCGGACGCGCTGTTGTGCAGGCCGCCCTCATGGCGCCAAGGCCGACTGCGGGCGCGTTGGGACGGGCCTTCTTCTTCACTCAGCGGAACTCCAGGCTGATCATATCGCACACGGCGTCCGGGCCGTGCAGGCGGAAGTAAAGATCGATGGAGACATCGGTGTTGCCCGGCCCGGCGGATTCCGGGGCCATGACGACTTCGTGCGGGCGGCGTTGGGAGGGAGAGGGATCGGGCAGGGAGGCGTGAGCGAGCAACGGACCCTCGGGGGAGCCGTGGCGCAATTCGAGCCGCAACTCGCTCCCGGCAATGGGACGGCAGCGGAGGCGGATCGTCTGAAAGGCGGCGAGGGAAATATGGTCGAAACTGATCCAGCCTCCCGCCTGCACGCGGGCGACCAGGTTGTCGTCCAGGTTGTGCTGCACGGCGGCCTGGGCGCCGCGGTCGAACGCGGCGGCCCGCTGGCCCCGCGAGCGAAGGACGAGCGAGGTTTCGCCGGAGAGCGGAGGACACAGCGCCGTGCCCGCATCGGTGGCGCCGGCGGTGAGCACGACGACCTCGCCGGCCCCGCGCCCGCCGTCGCGCGGCGGCTCGATCGTGAACGATCCCTCCGGTCCGCCGGGCAAGCGCCGCGTGTCGCGTGCCGCCAGCGATTCGATCCACTCCACCATTTCCCGCGCCTGGGCCAGGGTGTGTTGCGGGTGGGGAGGCATGGGGATTTCCCCCCACCGGCCCGCGCCGCCGCGAAGGATTTTTTGCGCGAGCTGCTCCCGCGCATCCGGCTCGGCGGCATAGCGGCGCGCGATCTCGACGTAGGCCGGCCCGGCGCTCGCCTCGCCGGTGCGGTGGCAGGCGAAACACGTGCCGGCCCGCATGGTGACGAGGCCGGGAAAACGCGCGGCGTCGTCCTCTTCGCGCAGCCGTTCGCGGCGCTCCAGTTGCACGGCGACTTTTTCCGCAGGCAGCAGGCCGTCTTCCGCATCCGTGGCTTCGACGCGAAAATCCACCTCGGCGCCCGGCTCGAAAAACCCGCCGTCGCGCGGCGCGAGAAAGCGGAGCACGGGCGCGGTGTTGCCCGCCGTGACGACCACGGTGGTCCGGGCCTCGGCGCCGCGCGGATCGCGGACGGCCAGCTCCACCGGCCAGCGGCCTTCGGTGGCGAAAACATGCTCGGCGGTGGCGCCGGTCGCCGCCGCGCCGTCGCCGAACGTCCAATGGTAACGCAGCGCGTCCCGGTCGGCGGCGTCGGAATCGTCCGAGCCGGCGGCCTCGAACGTCACCCGCAACGGGACCGGGCCGGCCGAGACGCTGGCCCGCGCCACCGCCCGGGGCGGGCGATTGCCCCGGCGATAAACCACCCGCGTAATCTGGCCGTTGGCATTGCCGCCCCAGGCGTCGCCGTATTCCGCGACATACAAGGCGCCGTCGGGGCCGATCCGCAGATCCGAGGGTTTGCGGAATGAGGTGCCGGGCATGAAGAGTTCCACTCCGGACAAGGTTCCGGAAGGCGAGAGCCGGGCGAGGGCGAGATAATTGCGCATCCATTCGCCCCAAATGATCGCGCCGTCGAATTCCCGCGGCAGCTTCACCGGCGAGGACGATGTTTCATCATAACGATACACCGGGCCGCCGGTGACACTGCGTCCGCCCGATCCCAATTGCGGCCATTCCGCCGAGGCGCTCGTGCCATACCACAGCAGCGCGGGCCGGGCGGGCGGCAATTCCTTGATGCCGGTATTGGCCGGCGAATCGTTGACGAGGCGTTGGGGATCATAGAAATCGCCGGCCGGCCGGTTGGTGTCGCCGGCAAACGGACGCCACGGCAGATTCGGCCCGCTGCAATAGGGCCAGCCGAAAAATCCGGGCTCTGTGGTGAGATTCAACTCGTCGAATCCTTCCGGTCCCAAGTCGAGCGCCGGATCGACGTTGCCGCCAACATCGCCCCAGATGATCCAACCGGTGGCCGGATCGGTCGTGATGCGATAGGGGTTGCGCACGCCCATGGCGAAGATTTCCGGGAGGCCGTCCTTCGCGTCGGCGAACAGATTGCCCGGCGGAATGGTGTAGCCGCCATCGGGCGTGGGCGTGAGGCGCAGAATTTTTCCGCGCCAATCCCGGGAGTTGGCGGCGCTGCGACGCGAATCGCGGGCGCGCTCGTCGGGATGGGTGGCGGGCACATCTTGCGGCGGGGAATTGTCACCCGTGCCCACGAGCAGATGTCCCTCCGGCGTCCACGCCAGTCCGCCGCCACAATGCGGCGGGGCATTCCCGCCTTCGAGCGGCATCGCCAGCAGGATTTTTTCGGAGCCTTCCTGCACCGTGTCCTCGCGCAGAGAAAACCGCGAGACCCGCAAGGCCGGCGGCTGGCGATCCGGCACGTAGAGCAAAAAAAAGTGCCCGCTCCGCGCGAAGTCGCGGTCCAGCACGAAGCCGAGGGCCCCCGCGTCGGAGCGGGGCAGCGACGCGATCGTGCCCAGCCCTTTCACCGATCGATCCGTCGGATTCCATTTTCGCAGCGCACCGGGACGGCTGATGAAATAGACCGCGCCATCGTCCGCCACATCGAGCGCTGTCGGATCATCCGTGGCGGGCACGAGCACCTCGCGTTCGAGACGATCGGGATCGAAGCCTTCATCCGCCACGGCGGCGGCTACGGACAGAAGCGACAGGACGAGAGCGGGGGCGAAACGCATGGCACGCGCACCGTAACCCTGACGGCCCATGCCTCAATTCCTGATCTGCATCCGGTCGCCGACGCGGGCGATTTTGAAGAACCGCGCGGTTTACCGGAAGGCAGGCGGGGTAACCGGGCAGGCCGATGCCCGAATCTTCACAGGATTTTTTGTTTTCCTGCGTTCTGAATCCATCAGCGTCTTTCCACCTCCTGCCGCCGGCGATGCTGGTCCCAGATGAGCCGCGGGTCGAAGCTCATGGCCGCGAACATGGTGAGGATGACGACGCCGGTGAAGGACAGGGCCGCGGGGCCGGGGGTGATGGTCATGAGCGCGCCCAAGCGCACCAGGCAGACAAGAATGGCGACGACGAAGACATCGACCATCGACCACCGCCCGAGCCATTCCGTGATGTGGTAGAGGGCATTGAGGCTTTTCGGCGAGGCGCTGGCGCGGCCTTGCGCGGCGAGGCACAGCCAGACCAGCGCGGCCACTTTCAGAATGGGGATGAGCACGCTGGCGGTGAAGATGATGATCGCCACGGGATAAGCCCCCGTCTGCCAGAAGGTGATGACCCCGGAGAGAATGGTGCCGGGCTCCTCGCCGCCGATTCCCCGCACGGTCATGATCGGCATGGTGTTGGCGGGAATATAAAGCACGGCGGCGGCGAAGAGGTAGGCCCAGGTGCGCTGGAGGCTCTGCGGCTTGCGCAGGTGCAGCGCGCTCCCGCACCGGGGGCAGAGGTCGTGCGCCACGGCGCTGACTTTGCCGCAGAGATCGCAGGCGGCGAGACCGAGTGCCGCCGCCGGCGGGTTTGGGGAGTGTTCCATCATGAGAGGGAGGCCTCCTCCGCCTCCTCCGCCTCCTCCGCGCGGTCGGCATGGAGGGCGATTTCCAGCCGGTCCCACAATTCCAGGCGGTCCACGCCGCCCAGCGCCGCCGCCGAACACACCACCACGCCGCCCAGCGCCCACAGGCCGGTGCCGAATTCCAGCTCCGCCAATTTGCCCAGCTTGAGCAGACTGACGATGAGGCCGAGCAGGAAGACCTCGAGCATGCTCCATGGCTGCAATTTCTGAAACCAGCGCGTGACCCCCACCGCGCCCGGCAGCGCGAGGCCGAGGCGCAACGGCGCCGCCACATACAAGAGCCCGCCCGCCAGCACGAGCGGCGCGACGATCGTGAAGAAAACCACCGCCACGGCGAGCAACGCGTAATCATCGCGCCAGAGCACCTGCGCCGCCTCCACGAGCGTCAGCCGCGTGCGGGCATTACCGGCGGTCATGATCAGAAAGGGGAAGGCGTGCGCCAGGGCCATGAAGAGGAGCGAGGCCATGGAGAACGCGGTGGCGCGGGCGAGGGAGCGGGGGCGGTTGCGGTAAAGCGTCACCCCGCACACGCAACAATCCGCGACCTCCCCGTCGCGCAGCCGCGGCGAGAGTTGCAGCGTGTCGCAGAAGTGGCAGGCCACCTGCATCGGCCCCGCGCGCAATTGCGGCCACGAGAGCGCGGGATGATGGCGTTTCATGAGGAGGGAAACTCTCCCACTCCGCCGTGGGTTCAACCGGGAATCGGCCTCGGAAGCCGGGAGCGATATGGAAAGCGGAGACTCACCTCCGCTCTCCTCAAAAAGCCGGTCAGTCGATCTTGATCTTCTTTTCCTGCAACTTCTCCAGCACCCGCTGGCCGAGCTTCTGCCCCCATGCCATGCCGGCGGCCATGTTGTCCTGCAGGATCTTGGGCTGCGCTTCGGTAAAACGACGGCCGACGGATGATTCGTAGAACTTCACCAATTCCTTGATGTCGTCATGGCTGAGATGCTTGTCGAAGCCGGGGACGGACAGTTCGAGGATTTCCTCGTCCTTCACCTCCTTCATGAAATCGGTCCAAAACGAGTCCGGCACCTGGGGCATGGCTTGTTTGAATTGATCGATGAGCGGCTGCATCATGAGCCGGGCATTGCTCGCGGCGCCGGTCAGTTCCAACAACTTGATGATGTCGGTTTTTTTCGCGGCGGCGGCTTCGGGAGACACCGGGGTTTCAGCGGGAGAGACGAGGAGGAACCCGGAGGCCAGCAGGCAGGTGATAAGCAAATGTTTCATACGGAAGCGGCGGTGAATGGTTGATCGGAGCGAAAACTGTCGCCCCGAAACCCCGGTTCGCAATCTGATAATGCGCGAGTCAGGCCTGAGCCTATCAAGCCGTCCATCATCCCGCCGCGCGGCTGCGGGGACTCGACCACGCGGGGCAAGGGCAAAACCTCATCCCGCCCCGCTCGCGCAGGAAGCGGGAGGTGGGAGCGAGCCGGATCACTTCCCCCACCCCGCTGCGGGCGCCTGCGAACCACGGCCTCCCCTGTGTGACCGAAATGTGACCGAATCGCGGGAGAAGGCGGTTTTTTCCTTTTCTCGGGGCGGGCTTCGCCCGTATGCTGACCCACCGCAGATCCCCCTGCTTTTCCATCATGCCGAAAACTTCCTCATTCAATACCGCCGTGCTCCGTCGCGTTTGTCTGGTGCTGGTCGCCGCCGTGGCGCCTTGTTCGTGGATGCCGGCCGGGAGCTACTCGCAGAACTTCGCGTTTCCCGACGGAGCCACGATTTTGAATGACGACTCGGCCCTCGCGGGCACGCCGGCCGGCGCCTGCTCGGTCCAGGAAGGCGCGCTGCGCTTGACCAACGACGTGGCCGGCGCCTCCACCACCTCGTTCAAACTGCCGAATCTGGACCCGGGAGCGAAGATCTCCGCCTTCAGCGTCTCCTTCCAGCTCAAACTCGTCAAAACCAACCCCGCCGCCGCGCCCGGCGAGGGATTCGCGCTGGGGTTCGGCGCGCTGCCGTCCAACAACGGCAACGGCGAAACCGGATTCAGCATGGCCGCCGGTCTCAACATCGGCTGGGACACCTCCGACCCCACGGAAGGGCCGCGGTTGCGCGTGCGCGCCGCCAATCAGGACATCGCCGCCGCTGGCGCCGCCCTGCTCCAGCCACCGGGCACGATCTTCGACGGTGTGCCCAATTTCTATTTCGATGGCACGTTCCGGCCGGTGACCATCACCTGGAGTCTCTACGAAGGGCTGACCGTCACCTACGCCGGGCAGACGTTGCTTTCCCAAATCCCGACCCCCGGCTTCAACCCCGCCAGCAGCCACCGGTTCGGCTTCACCGCACGCACCACGGCCTCATTGCAGGAAGGCGTCTTCATCGACGATCTGAGCGTCACCACCACCCCCTACGTCGCGCCGGAAACCGGCGGCCCCGTCATCAGCGAATTCATGGTCGGCAACATCGATACCGTGCTCGATGAAGACCGGACGCCCGGCCCGTGGCTGGAGCTTTACAATGGACAATCCACAGCCTCGAATGTCTCGGGCTGGTATCTCACCGACGATCCCGCCAATCTGACGAAGTGGCGGCTGCCGGCGATCAATCTCACGGCGCATGCCTATGTGGTGGTCTGGGCGGACGGCAAAGACCGCGCCTCGACCACCAATCCGCACACGAATTTCACGCTCAATCCCGCCGGCGGGTATCTCGCTTTGGTTCGCCCCGACGGCGTCACCATCGCGTCGAGCCACACCTACGGCCCGCAGGCCGCAGATACCAGTTACGGCATTCTCGGGCCGGAATCGGTCAAAGGTTACCTGCAAACCCCGACCCCCAAAGCGGAAAACATCAGCGTGCAGGCGCCGAACCCACCCTTGACCGAAGAGGTCAATTTTTCCCGCACCGGCGGACTGCTCGCCGAAGTCACCACCCTGACCGCCACCGCGCCGCTCACCGCGGGCGGCGTCATCCGTTACACGCTGGACAACAACCGCCCGCACGGCGGCTCGCCGATCCTGCCCGCCGCGGGCCTCACTCTCAACAGCCCCGGCACGGAGGGAGCGCTCAACACCCCGGTCAATATCCGCGCCGCCGTCTTCGCGCCCGGCCACCTCCCCGGCCCCCTCAGCAGCCGCACTTTCATCCCGCTCGATGCCAGCCTGACCAACTACCGTGGCACCGGGAAGCCGTTCAGCTCCAATCTCCCCATCATCGTTCTGGATAGCTTCGGCAAAAACATCGATTCGGCGGGCAAAGTTTACAGTTATTGCTATGGCCTCACCATCGACACCGATCCGACAACGGAGAACCGGGCGGTGTTGACCGGTCCCACCGATTTCCAGGGCCGCGCGCAGATCCGCGTGCGCGGGGAAACCTCCGCCAGCTTCCCCCAGCGCCCCTATGCCTGGAAGCTGGTGGACAATGAAGAGCGGGACAAAAACGAATCCGTGCTCGGTTACTCCGCCGAGCATGACTGGGTGCTCATTTCCAACTTCAACGACAAATCGCTCATCCGCAACAAGCTGCCCTTCGACACCATGCTGGAGCAGAATGGAAAAGGCAGCGCCATGCGGGAGCAATTCGTCGAAGTCTTCTTCCGTCAGACCGGGACCAGCCCGCTGCGCTGGAACGACTACCGCGGAGTCTACGTCTTCACCGAGCGCATCAAGCGCGACAGCAACCGCGTGGACATCGACCGGCTGGACCCCACCGACGGCGTCTATGCCAACAACCCCGACGTCGATGACGCCTCGATCATCAGCGGCGGCTATCTTTTCCGCACCGACAAACCCTCGGCCGATGCCTCCTTCTCCACGACCCAGGGGCACCAACTGCAGCTGATTTCCCCGAACATGGCGGCCTCGGTCAACCAGCGCTCCCAGGGCCAGAGGGACCAGATGAGCTACATCACCAGTTATATGCGGCGGTTCGAGACGGCGCTCAACGGGACCAATTCGACCAACCCCGCCACCGGTTATGCGAAATACATCGATGTGCCAAGCTTCATCGAGAACCATCTGTGGGTGGAAATTTATAAACAGATCGACGGCTATCGGATCAGCACTTACTATCACAAGCCACGTTATGGCAAGGTGAAGTCCTCCCCGTTGTGGGATTATAACCTGTCGATCGGGAACGCCGACTATCTCAACGGCTTCAATCCTTCCGGCTGGTATTACCGCGAAAGCGACATCTGGAACAACAACGCCAACTACCCGTGGTATAAAAAACTGTTCGAAGATCCCGAATTCGCGCTGAAGTATTGGGACCGGTATTGGAAACTGCGGCGTGGCCTCTTCGACACCGGCACGATCATCAGCCGCATCGACGGCATCGCGGCCGAATTGAGCGATGGCAACCCGTTTCAACCGGTCAACAACGGCAGCGGCACCGTGGCCAATCCCATCCCCTCGGTGGACAATCCGATCGGCCGCCACCATTCCCGGTGGAAGCGGATCGGCGTCTATGATTGGCCCAATGCCGCCGGTTTCGCCCAACGCCGGACGTGGAATCCCGCCACGCTGCTGGATTGGACCACCATCACCGACTCCACCAATCTCGCGCAGGTCAACAACGAGGTGGACCACGTCAAAGCCTGGCTGGTCCGCCGGCTGCGGTGGATGGACGAGCAAAGCCTCTCGTTCAACACCACGGTCCGCAACTTCAAGCCGCCCTTCCTCAATCACTACGGCGGCGAAGTGCCCTCCGGCTTTCAGGTGCAGGCGAGCAATCCCAACGCGCCGGAAGGCTCCGGCCTCATCTATTACACCACCGACGGCAGCGACCCGCGTCCGGCGGGCGGTGGCACGCCTCCCGCCGGCACAAAGTCGCTCGGCGGCATCGATGCCGACAGAGAAACCTTCGTGCTCGTCGCGGAAACCTCCAACGGAGACTACCTTGTGCCCGGCGAGACCAATGGCGGCAGCACACTGACCATCCCGCAGTGGACCGGCTTGGCCGCGCCTCCCAATGACGCCCAGTGGCAGAAGGACAAACCGCTCGGCCTCGGCTTCAAAGCCAGCGGCGCCACCTTCAACGCCTACATCAAGACCAACATCCAGAACGACATGCAGCCGGCCGGCGGCACGGCCAACGGCACCGTGTATCTCCGCAAAAAATTCACCGTCACCCAGGAGCAGATCGACAAACTCTCCACTTTCCGACTCCAGTTGCGGTATGACGACGCGTTCCTGTGCTACCTCAACGGCACCGAAATTTCCCGGCTGGGCATGAGCAATCCCTCCGGCTTCACCCCCGTCTGGAACTCCGTGGGCGGACTCACCCGCAGCGATTCCTCCGCCGCCACGCTGACCACCCTCGCCGGATTGCCCACGGTGGAGACGCTCAAAACCCTGCTCGTGCCCGGCGAAAACGTGCTCGCCTTCCACGGCCTCAACCGCACGGCCACCGACACCGACTTCCTGCTGCAGCCGCGGCTCGAAATCGACACCCTCGACATCGAAGAACTGCCCGCGAGCGACCCCCTCCCGCCGCTCACCACCAGCACGCTTTTGAAGATGCGCATTTACGACGGCGCGGCGCAAATGTGGTCGCCGCTCACTGAAGCCGCTTACCTCGTCGGCGTCACGCGCGCCAGCGCCGGCAACATCGTGATCTCGGAATTCAACTACCATCCGGGCGACCCCACGCCGGCGGAAACCGCCGCTGGCTTCATCGAAGACAATGATTTCGAGTTCATCGAAATCATGAACATCAGCGCCTTCCCGGTCGATCTCAGCGGCTGTCGGTTCACCACCGGCATCACCTTCGACTGGGATTTCGACGCGCCGGAGCACCGCACGCTTCCGCCCGGTGGCCGGCAGGTCCTGTGCAACAACCGAGCCGCCTTCGCGAGCCGCTATCCCACCGCCGTCCCCTTCATCGCCGGCGCGTATGGCGGCAATCTCTCCAATAGCGGCGAAACCCTCCGCCTCGTGGCCGCGGACGGCAGCGACATCAAGCATTTCGCCTACTCCGACCAAGCCCCCTGGCCTGCCGGCGCCGACGGCGACGGCTACACCCTCGTGCTCCAGAACGCGAAGACCAATCCCGACCACTCCACCGCCAGCAACTGGCGACTCAGCGCCGCCCTCGGTGGCCGGCCGGGCCTGCCCGACGAAGGCACCACCTTCACCGGCGATCCCGACGCCGACACCGACCACGACGGCCAGAGCGACCTCCTCGAATTCGCCCTCGGCACCGACCCGGCCACGCCCAATCCCCCGCGCGCCCCCGCCGCCGGCTTCAAGGAATACACCGTCGGTGGCCTGACCGCCCTCCATCTCGAATTCTCCTTCGCCCGCCGCGTGGACATCGAAGGCGTCGCCTTCTCCATCGAAACGTGCGGCGATTTCACCCAATGGAGCGACGGCGTGGTGCCCATGGTGCTGGCCGGCAGCGCCCCCAACGACGACGGCACCGTCACTGAAACCTGGCGCAGCGCCCAACCCTTCGCCACCCTGCCCCCCTCCCTCTTCGCCCGCCTCAAAGTGACGCTGACGCCATAAGACTCGGCCCACATTTCTCCCGCGAGCCCCGAGAAATCAAACCCGGAGGGAGACGCACCTCTCCGCTCATGCGTAAGCCATGCCCTGAGTTTCCCTTTGCCAAGTGACGGATAACCCAACAGGCTCCCACTCCCGACGAACACGCTTGGGTTGGGGTCATGGCGAAGCCATGCCAGCCACAGCA
>CAZQUC010000010.1:0-25217 GCA_964596095.1 uncultured Enterobacteriaceae bacterium | reverse complement strand
CCGCTCACCACACCACGGCCCACAGCACCTTCAAATAACGGCTGTCCGGGGCATTGGACATCACCGGATGATCCGGCCCCGCGCCCGTGCGGTCGAGGATTTGCAACTTGCGCCCATGCCGATGTGCCGCGCCGATGACGATCGACTCGAAATCCTCCACGCTCAGCAGGCCCGAGCACGAGCAGGTGACGAACAGCCCGCCCCGCTCCACGAGGCAGACGGAGAGCGCGTTGAGGTCGTTGTATTTCCGGCGGGCGAGTTCCTGCTCGTCGCGGCTGAGGACGAATTTGGGCGGATCGAGCACCACCGTGCTGAACTGCTCGCCGTTTCTCAGCATCTGCCGCGCGTAGTCGAAGGCATCGGCATGCACCCAGCGAACGCGCGCCTGGTTGAGATGGGCGTTGGCCTTGGCCTGGGCGATGGCCGTTTCGTCGAGATCGACCCCGGTCACTTCCTCCGCGCCGCCGGCGAGTTTTGCGGACAACGCGAATCCACCCGTGTAGCAGCACAGGTCGAGCACCCGGCGGCCACGCGCGCCTTGCGTCCACGCGCCGAGGCGAAGGCGGTTTTCGCGCTGGTCGCAGAAAAACCCCGTCTTGTGGCCGTGCGTGAAATCCACCGCGTAACGGATGCCATGCTCGCGGATGCGCACCGAGCCAACGTGAGGTTGCTCCGGCGCGGTGCGCGGATCGATGCGCTCCAGGCGCGCGATGTCGGGATCGACGTGGATCACGGCGCGCGTGGTGCCGAGCGCCGCGTGCAGCCGTGGCAGCCAGCGTTCCAGCCGCCGCCACGCGCCGAGATTGCTGATCTCGACCGCGAGCACATTGGCGAATTTATCCACCACCAGCCCGCCCAAGCCGTCGGCATCGCTATGCACGGCGCGCCAGGCGTCGGTGGTTTCCTCCACGCGCAACAACTCGCGGCGCAGCACGACCGCGCGGTCGAGCGCCTCATCGAGCGCGCCTTCCTCCGGCGCGGCCGGGTCGTGGGAAAGCATGCGCAACGGGATGCGCGCGCCCGGATTGTAGTAACCGGCACCGAAAGGTTTCCCTTCTTTGTCATAGACCGCGACCAGATCACCCGGCGTCACGCCCGGAGAGACGGCGGCGATCATGCGCGGGAAAATGGCCGGGGCGTAGGAGAAATACTTCATCTGCACCCACGGGCGCGGCCAATCCTCTGCGCCCGGCGGCACGGTCTCGGCCGGCCGAGGCGCGGGCGGGCGCGGGCGGAAAAACGGGCGGCCACTCGCGTGCGGCGGCCGATGGAACTCACGTGGCATGCCTGTGGCCTACGCCGTTTTTCGCGGAACTCAAGAGAGTGCCGTGCGATCGGTCGCGTAGGCCCTATACGCCGCCCCCTCGCCGAGGCCCCACTTGCGCACCCGCCCTCCCCCGCGCAAAGAACCGCATGTCACTCTCCGAACTACCGGACGGCCTCGCCACGCCCGAGCGCCTGCACGCCCTGCGCGACGCGCTTGACGCGCAAGGCAAACGGCTCGTCTTCACCAACGGCGTCTTCGACGTGCTGCACGCCGGCCATGTGCGGTATCTCACCCAGGCGCGGGCCTTGGGGGATGCCCTCGTGGTCGGGCTGAACTCCGACGCGTCCGTCCGCGCGCTCAAAGGCCCCACCCGGCCCGTCAACCCCGCCGCGGATCGCGCGGAGGTTCTGCGCGGCTTGCACGCGGTCGATGGCGTGGCCGTCTTCGAGGGCGAACGCTGCACGGCGCTCATCGAGACCATTCGCCCGCATGTCTATGCCAAAGGCGGCGATTACACCCCTGACTCACTCAACCGTGAGGAATGCGCCGCTCTCGATGCCTGCGGCGCAGCCATCCACATCCTCCCGCTGGTGGAGGGCCGCTCGACCACGGCCACTCTTGCCAAACTCAACGCCGCCACTTCGTCCGCGTCACGGACGCCACGCCTCGGCGTGCTCGGCTCCGGCCGCGGCACGAATTTCGCCGCCCTCCTCGCCGCCATCGCCGCGAAAAAAGTCGATCTCGAGGTGGCGCTCGTGATCTCCGATCAACCGGAGGCCGGCATCTTGCAGCTCGCCCGCGACGCCGGCATCCCCGCGCATTACGTCGATCCCGGCCCGTGGAAAACGAAGCTGGACGACGCCGCGCAAAAGGAAATCCGCGACCGCCTGCGCGCCGCCGACGTGGATCTCGTGGTGCTGGCCGGCTTCATGCGGCGCGTCAAAGAGCCGCTCCTCTCCGCCTTTCCCGACCGCATTCTCAACATCCACCCCTCGCTGCTCCCGGCCTTTCCCGGACGTGAGGCATGGAACCAGGCGCTGGCCGCGGGCGTGAGCGAAACCGGCTGCACCGTGCATCTGGTGGACGCGGGCATCGATTCCGGCCGCATCCTCGCGCAAACCACCGTGCCCGTCCTCCCCGATGACGACGAGCGCCGCCTCCACCACCGCCTCAACCAGGCCGAGCACGCGCTTTATCCGAAAACCATCGCGGATTATGCCGCCACGATTTTAATGAAAGAATCTTGAGTCATCGGCGTTTTGAGGCATCAGTCCTCCCACAACCTTCAATCCCACACCCACGCCATGTCCGACGACACCACACCGCCACCGCCGCCCCCCGCCGACCCCGTGCCGCCGACTCCCCCGCCTCCGCCCCCGGAGACCGGTGCACCCGCCGCTTCCAATTTCGCGGCCTCTTTTTCCGGTGGCTCGGAGACCTTGGCCTTCGGCGCGGGCAAACTCTCCGCCAGCGATGACAAGCTCTATTGCATTCTCGCGCAGTTCTTCGCCATCATCATCTGGCTTTGGCAGAAGGATAGCAGCCCCGCCGTTGACAAGTCCGGCAAGGAAGCGCTCAACTTCCACATCACCTTCGCGGGGGTGCTCATCATTCTCAACATCCTTTCGCTCGTGCCATTCCTCGGTTGCCTGCTCGTCCCCGTGGTGCTGGTGGCGGCCGTGGGGGGCGTGGTCTTGATCGTGATCGCCACCCTCAAGACCTCCGAAGGCAAGTTCTACCGCTATCCCTTCAACCTCCGGCTCATCAAATAGCCGCCGGTGATCCGGGCAGGGAGCAGCAACCGCTTCCCCATGTTCGGCGCGAGCACCGGCTCACGCCAATTGCCGCAAAAAGCGCGCGTCGTTTTCGATGAGCAGCCGGATGTCCGGCAGGCCGAAGAGGATCATCGCCAGCCGTTCCAGCCCCATGCCGAAGGCGAAGCCCGTCACCGTGGCCGGATCATACACCCGGTCGCCGCGCTGCTCGCACATCGCCTCGAACACCGCGGGATCAACCATTCCGCAACCCGCGATCTCCACCCAGCGCGGCGCCTGCCCGGCGAGGTGCAGCTCGACATCGACCTCGTAACTCGGCTCCGTAAAAGGGAAGAAATGCGGGCGGAACCGCAGCCGGGTTTGTGGCCCGAGCAAGGCGCGATAAAACGCCTCCAGCGTGCCCTTCAAGTCGGCCAGCGACACGTCTTCCGCGACATATAGCCCCTCGATCTGATGGAACGCGCTCAGATGCGTGGCGTCGATCTCATCGCGCCGGAAGGCGCTGCCGGGCGCGATGATGCGCACCGGCGGCGGCGCCGCTTCCATCGCGCGGATCTGCACCGTGGACGTGTGCGTGCGCAACAGCCAGCCGTTGGGAAAATAGAACGTATCCTGCTCGTTGCGCGCCGGGTGGTCGGCGGGCGTGTTGAGCGCGTCGAAACAATGCCATTCCGTCTCCACCTCCGGCCCCGCCGCGAGCGCGAACCCCATGCCACGCAGAATTTGCACCGCCCGGTCCTGCAACTGCGTCAGCGGATGCAGCCCGCCTTGCCACGACGGCCTCCCCGGCAACGTGGCATCGATCCCCGCCGCCACCGCCGCGTCCTTCGCCGCGACGAAGCCTTCCGCCTTCGCCTCCAGCGCGGTCGTCAACGCGCCGCGCACCTCGTTGAGCTTCGCCCCCACCGCGCCCTTCTCCGCCGGCGGCACCTCGCGCATCCGCGCGCCAAACCCCGTCAGTGCGCTTTTTTTGCCCAGGAATTCCACCCGCGCCGCTTCCAGCGCGGCCTCATCCGCCGCCGCCCCGATGGCGGCCAACGCCGTGGCTTTGAGAGTGTCGAGTTCTGCGATCATGAAAAAAAGTGGCTTCCGCGACCGGCGCCGGTTCAGGTGCCGACCGGCCCCACGCCGGGAAAGCGGAACGCGCACTGAGTCGAAAGAACTCGCAGGAAGCAAAGGAAACTTCCAAAAAAAGTCAGCGTCGATGCCGGCGCCAGACGGCCCGTCAAGCTCTCATTGCAATATTGGTGGAGGCGAGGGGAGTTGAACCCCTGTTCCGCCAACAGGGGTCCAGTGTCATCTAGTGATCTACACAACTCATTTAGAACCATCACTTGCATATTTCACTGGATTTCACTGCACGAAAAAAGACGTTCCTACTATGGTTCGCACATGGCAAGCATCCATCGAATCCCCCGCTCGCAATACTGGATTGCGGCCTATACGGACGCCAACGGGCGGCGGCTCAAAAAGTCCACCAAGACCACCGACAAGCGGGCGGCGCGACGCCTCGCGGAGCTTTGGGAAGATGCCGCGCGGAAGCGGAAAACGGCTCTGCAACTCCGCCGCGTCACCGCCGAAATCAGCCGGGAATATCTCGGGATGGACCTGAGAGAACTCACCGTGCGCGCGCATGTGGAGGCTTGGATGAATGCGAAGAAACCGGCGGTGGCCCTCTCCACGCACAAATTCTACAAGCTGGCCACGGATCGGTTTCTGGAGTGGCTGGGGGAGCGGGCGGACAAAGAGCTTTCCCTCATCACGCGGGCGGACGTGGTGGCGTTCCGCAATGAGCGCGTGGCGGGCGCGGTGGCGGCCAAAACGGTCAATCATGAAATCAAAATCCTGCGCATGGTGTTCCGTTCCGCCCGCAAGGATGGGCTGATTACCGATGATCCGGCGGAATTTGTTGAGACGGTGCGGGACCGCCGGGGAGAGGCCGCGCGCAAGCCCTTCACGGTGGAGCAACTGCGGGCCGTGCTGCGGGAGTGTGATGAGGAATGGACCTCGCTTGTCCTTTTCGGCCTTTATACGGGCCAGCGCCTCGGGGACCTGGCGGCCTTGCGATGGTCCGCCCTTGATCTGGAAAAGCGCACTGTGCGCTTCGTGACGCAAAAGACGGGCAAGCGGGTGCAACAGGAACTCAACGAGCTGCTGTTGCGCCATGTGCTGACGCTGCCCGCTGGCGATGATCCCGACGCGCCCGTGCATCCGCGCGCCTTTGGCATCCTCGCCCGTTCGGGAAAAACGGGCGGCCTGAGCAACCAGTTTGCCGACATTCTCGCGGCGGCGGGCTTGCGCGAAAAGAAAGCGCACCGGAGCACGGGCAAGGGCCGGAACGCCGCGCGGGAGAGAGAGGGCCTGAGCTTCCACAGCTTGCGGCACACGGCGGTTTCCATGATGAAAGACGCGGGCATCCCGATGGCGGTGGTCATGGAGTTTGTCGGCCATGACAGCGAGCAAATGAGCCAGCACTACACGCACGTTGGCATGGACCAGCTTGCCAAGGCGGCGGCCAGCCTTCCCGACATTACGCAATGAGCGCGGCCCCTCACCATCCCGCGCGCGCCTTGCCGCCTCACGCGCCCGAAGCCTCGCTCTCACGCCTCGAATGGTATGAAATTCATCTGTTGCTGGTCGAAGTGATGGAACTGCCAACGCTGGCCGAAAGGCGCAACGCGCTGGCCGCGTGGCCTGATTGGCTGTTGTTTTTCGCCACGTCCGCGCAACAGCAGCGCCAGCCGGAGAGTCACGCAATGGATTTGCTGCGGTCGGAAGCCGCCCGGCGCGGCCCGGCAAGGCGTGAAGCCGCCGCGCGCTGGCTGGCGCGGTATGAAAAAGAAGACGCCGCCGCGTTGGAGGCACACCGAAAGAGAGGGGGAAAATTTCCACCTCGCTTCCCTTGTTCCATGAAAGCCGCCGCCCTCCTGATAACACAGGAACCGAAAAGCCATTGGCCCGCAGTGCAAAGGGCCTTGCGAGAAATCTGGTTACGGGAGCGGAACCCCGCCGTGGAAACGGTCTTGCAATCAATCCGGGCGCGGGCACGCAATGAAAAAGAACGCGACGCGCTGCTTGCTGAGGCGACGCAATTTCCGAAGGAAGTCAGAGACATGTGGCATTTCGCGAGCGTTTGCGCGGTCTTGTGGCCGTATTGGAAGGAGCACGCCCCCAAACATCGGGACTCCAACCCGCATCGGAGGAAAGGAGCCAGAGGCGCGAACCGGAGCAAGGCCCGCAAGGCAATGCCGCGCGTCATTGCCGCCTGGCGGGAAACATGCCGCGAGCATGGGATTGATCCCCAGCGCCTCGCCAGTCTTGCCAGCCTGCCGCAGTTGCCCAAGCTGGAAGGCATCGGGCCAAAAAGGGCGCGCGGTTTGATTGACGCGCTCATCACCGCGCTGGGCAACCCCGACATGCGCGCCAGCCTGTTGCAAACCCTGCGAGATACAGGATGGAGAGACATCGAGCAAGAGGACGCGGATGAATGTTTTTTGATGCTTTCGGAAAAAAAATGACGCCGCTGGACTTGACACCATTTCCGCCTTCTGGAGCACTCTTTCAGCGTGACGCGGCCTGAAATCAGCGGAATCCAGCGTGACGAAAGGTGAAATACCGCCCGCGCCAGCGTGAGAACGGGCGGAAATGGGCACGTTCAGCGTGAGAACGGCACGCCCCGGCGGCGGCCCAGCGTGGCGGGCGATGGATACATGACTTGTCGCGGCGAGATAACCCCGCCGCGCCAACACTATGTTAAACCACGAAAAACAGAAGGCCCTCGCCGCCTCACAAGTCACCGCGACCGCGACCGCCATCGTTCCGCGCTGGCTTCGCCCGGCCGCCGCCGCCAAATACGCGGGAATGTCGCGCGCCCGGTTTTATGAGTTGCTGAGCGCCGGCGACATCCGCTCGCATCGCGTCGGCGGTTGTCGCCTCATTGATCGGGAGGCGCTGGACGCCTTCATCCTCAGCCGCGCCGCATAAAAGACCCCGCGCCGGATGGATGCCGGACACGGGGGCAGGCTTTTCGGGCCGGTGAAGCAACATCGGATGATAGCCGCTCGCGTCACCACGGCAACCGAAAGGCGCGCCCGCGCTCGTGGATTACACGCTGCGAAAGCCTGCGCGTCGCCGTGGTCGCGTCCGCATCGTCCCGCCCCGCCCGAGCTTGCGCCGTGGCGGCGGGCGGCGTGACGCGCCGGGCTGGACAGAGCACAAGCGCCGAACCAATCGCCGCCGCTTCGATGCCTTGCGCCCCTTCCTGCGCTCCGGTGTCACCATCGCCTTTCCCTTCGACGCCACGCCGGCCGCTTTGATTTCAGCCAATGACAGCCTGCGGGAGTTTTTCAAGTGTCGCCAGATACCCGCACGCGCCGTATGGGAAGGGCCATCCCCGCACGTTCACCTTGCCCTCGGCATCCCGCATGAGGCCGCCACGGAAACAGCCTTGCGCCGGCGGATGGCGAAACGCTGGCCCGATTGGTTTGATGAGCTGATGCGGCCAAACGCGATCAAATGGGACGCGAGGGAAAAGCCGGACCGCCTCGCCAGCTATCTCGGCAAGACAAGACACCGGGATGGAACCGTTGCCAAAGATAGCTTCGCCTGGCTGCAATTCCCGCCCGCCTGGGAAGTCAATCGGGCGGGCTGGCAGGTATATGAGTATAGCTCGGAAAAAGAGGGTAAAACCGATGCCACGCCGGCGGCTGAAACCGCTGTTCCTGCCGCGCCGGCTGCCACCTCGGAGACAGACGCGAAAACCCCGGCCATCGGCCTGGCACGCCGCCACGCCCACACGCGGAAGCCGGAACCGCCGCGCCTCACGATCATGCGTGGATGGCTGGCGCGCGTGGCACGGGGGCCGCCGAAGGACAGCGCGCCGCACACACCGAGCCGCCGCCCCGCGTTCCGAAGCGCGCCGGATCGCGGAAGGCGGCGGCCCTTGTTGCCGTGGGCCGGATGGAAGTCCGACGCGAGGCAGCGCAAATGCTGTTCTAAGGCGGCGTGAGAACGCGCCGATTTGTAAGCAGAACCGAACAAATCCACCATAATTTCACCGAGAGCGCAAATTTGCGCTAACGAGCCGCTACACGAGAGGACTGCGCAAAATCCGAAAAATCGCCTTTTCGGAAATCTCTAAAAATGGCCGGCGGACATTGCGCATCCATACGCAGAGCGCCCGCGGTTTTTTTCGCGATCCGAATGGTGTTCAGCCTCGAAAGCGTAAAAATACGCTTTCGAGCGCCATATCGAGAGCGCTGCGCAAAATCCGAAAAATCGCCGGATTTTCAGCGACCGGTCGCTGCGCAGCGCATAAACTGAGGCATGAACGCAACCGGCCCTTGGCCCGAGAAGGCGAACAAGCGCACTGCCGCTCAAAAGGAAGCGGATGCCCTGTATATCGAAGAGCGGATATTGGAGGGACTGCCCTACTGGACGATTGCCGCGCGGCTGTCCGCGGAACGTCCCTACACGCTCAGCAAATCGCAGGTTTACGCGGACGCACAGAAGATCGAAGCCCGCTGGCGGGAACGAAGCCAAGCAGTGCTGGAGGCGAACAAAGGGCGGCACCTCGCGGCCCTCGATGTCCTCACGCGTGAGGTATGGGTCTCATGGCGTCAGTCAGGCGGGAAGGAACCCTCCACCCTGCGCTTGCTGCTGGACATCGAACGCCAGAGGGCGCGAGTGTGGGGCCTGGAACATCAGCGCGGCAGCCAAGGGGGATTTCCCACTGAGCTAACGGCCTCCGGCGTTATCCCGGTCCTTGAAATCCACATGGAGCGGCTTCCGGGCAGCACATGGGAAGAAAAGGTGAAGCACGTGAACGGCCAAGACGTTTCCCCGCCGGCGCTCCCAGCGAGGGCGGGCTGAGGCCAGGACACCCACCCGATGAAACAAACCATCGCCCAACGCATCGCCGCCGGCCTGCCCGTCCTCTACGCGAGCGACGGGAAGCCGATCCTCCTCATCGCATGGGGAGTCTCGCGCGGCTGCTTCTGGTTTCTCACCGACGAATCCAGCCAGCCGCACGCCCTCGGGCTGGCCTCCGCGAAGGTCGCCGGCGCGGCCCTGGCCTGGCCTGGCTGGTGGCTCTGCGAGGCCGCCGATTCCGAGGGCGACATCGACTCGGAGACGGCGGCGGAAGCCCTCGCCACGGCCCGGAAATGGATGGCGGATCACGCCGCTTTCGTGTCCGAAACCGCAGCGGAAGCGGAGCCTTTGGCCGGAACGTGATTTTTCAAGATTTGCGCACCTCTCTCGATATGGCCCTCGATAGCGTCAATTGACGCTCTCGGTGAAATTATGGTGAACTTGTTTGGAAAACTTTACCATGAAGCCGCGAAAAACGGGGAGATCAAGCCCCCGAGTGACCCGGCGGCCAATCCGGTGAACGCCGCCACAACAGATGGCGGCATGAAGCCTCATGGCGGGGAACGCAACCCAAGGGAAAGAAATTCAAAACCAAAGCCCGCGCGCCCTGGCTGGAGAAGCTGGGAGACGCGGCCAAGCGCCCCGGCCAGACGCCGCGAAAAAAGGGGAGAGCGGACGCCCCCAAACCGCAATTTCCGAGGGTGGATAAAAACGGACGTGTTCCTACTTTCGTTCTAAATCGGAGAGGTCTGTTTTCGTAACTCTCTAATTATCAAAATGGTGGAGGCGAGGGGAGTTGAACCCCTGTCCTGACGCCCATCCATGCCGGTTTCTACATGCGTAGCCGTCTGATTGGTCTTAAACCGGCGGCGGGCAGCGGCACCCTCCTCCGATCCGATCGACCTGTTAGTCTCGCCGCGGGAGGCGGTCGCCCCCTCCTTCGGCCAGCCTGTAAATGTCGCCCCCTAAGCACACAGGCTTAGCCCAGGGGACGTGGCGGAACTAGGCCGCCAGAGCCAATTGATTATCGGCAGTTGTGTTTGTTTTGACTCGATTTTTAACGAGGCCAACGAATCATCCTCGGCATGCGGCCAGCCTTTCAAGTCATCAGTCGAAACCGAAACGCCCCCATGGTGATCATCATAGTCGAAACCTCGCGTTGCGCAAGTCGCCGTGTTGAAGTGGCGTATGCGCGCCGGCCGACCGTAGGATAAAGCGCGCGGCACGATCTTGTCGAAATGCCGCCGCCACTGCATTGCCGGTTCGCGTTTGCCGCATCTTCCTCTTTGCCTGACCACTTGCCTGCTCACGCTCCCCCTCGCCATATCGGCGATACGGTGCGGGAGGTTAGCGCGCGGTCTCACTTCAGGAACAGCAGCAAGCCCGCGCCGAGCAGCACGCGATAAATGGCGAAACCGTTGAAGGTGTGGCTTTGCACGAATTTCAGCAGCCACTTCACGACTATGAAAGCGGAGATGGCGGCGGCGATGAAACCGAGGCCGAGGTCGAGCGCCCCCTGGCCGTGGACTTCGCCATCCTTCCAAGCGCTGAGCAATTTATACCCGCCCGCCGCGATGAGCGTGAACATGCCGAGGATGAAGGAGAACTCGGTGGCCTTCGGGCGGCAGAGGCCGAAGGCGAGCGCGAACATGATGGTGGAGCCGGAGCGCGATGTGCCGGGAAAGAGCGCCGCCACCAATTGCGCGACGCCGCAAATGACCGCGATGGTCCACGTGATGTCGGGCGAGCCGGGATGGCGCTTGCGCCAGGCTTCGATGCCGAAAATGACGAATCCGCCGATGAGGGTGGCCCAGGCCACGGGGCCGACGGTCTCCGGGAGCTTTTGCAGGCCGCTTTTTTCCAGCGCGATCCCGCCGACGGCCGTGATGAAAAACGCCAGCGCGAGCTTGCCGAGATAATCCCGCGAGGCGGGCGTCTGCCAAGTTTTCAACAACTCAAGGAGCTGCTTCCAAAAGACCGGCAGCAGGGCGAGCGCGGCGCCGACCTGGATGAAGATCATGAACCACTCGGGGCGCGCGCCCAGCCAGCGCTCGGCGATGAGCAGGTGGCCGGTGGAGGAGACGGGAATGAACTCGGTCAGGCCTTCGATGAGGCCGTAAATGATCGCGGAGAGCCAGTCGGGCATGACAAAAGGTGGGACGTGGACGGACGAAGAGGCGGGCGGGCCGCGTGAGGTGGCATGATCCGCCGCGCGGCGCAAGGCGTATTTGTGCCGCTGTCGTGTTGCCGCCACAACAGGACTATCGATCCTGCGGATGCGGTGACGCCTTTGGCGGGCCAAGGCTGGCGATGGTTGCCGCCGGAGCATTGGGGACGCCGCTGGCGCGCCTGACCAGGTGGCGGCGGCTAAGCGCGCAAGGCATGGGAGGCATGGGAGCGGCCGCGCGCGCGGGCCGCTCTGCTGCGAAAAAGACTTGGTGCCGCGGGTGGGCCGGGTAAGTTTCCGCCCGTATGAAAACAGGCTTTCTTTTTTCCGTGCGGTTCTGGCCGGCTCGCGCCCAACGGTCGCAGGTGGTCCGGCAATTCTTGGCCGTGGCGGTTTGCGCGGCGTGGTGGGGGGCTGTCTCCGCCGAGGTGGCGCCCGAGGAAGTGGGCTCTCTGCGCAACGCGCGGGTGGCGGTGCCGGTGACGGAACCGAAGGCCGAATTGACATATTTCGCGGGCGCGCTGTCGTCGGAAGAGCGGGCTGAATTGCAGCGGCTCGCGCCCAATCTACGGCTCGTGACCGGCCTCTCCCGCACGGAAGCCCTGGCGCGGGCCGGTGAGGCGCACGGCATCGACGCCCGCTATGCGACGCCGGAGTTCTTGGAAAAAGCGCCCCAACTGGCCTGGGTGCAAGCGATGAGCGCCGGAGTGGACGGTCTGATCCGGCTCGATCCGCTGGTGAAAAACGACCGCATCGTGCTGACCAATCATCGCGGGGTGCATGGGCCGGCGATCGCGGACCACACGATCGCGCTATTGCTCTCACTGACCCGGGATTTGCGCCACCATGCGGACAATCAGGCCCAGCGGCGCTGGGGGCGGGGAAGTTCCGAGCTGACGCCCGTCGCGCTGGAGGGACGGACGATCGTGGTGGTGGGGATCGGCGGCATCGGGAGCGAGATCGCGAAGCGCGCGAAGGCGTTCGGCATGAGGGTCTGGGCCACGCGGCGCAGCCAGGCGCCGAAGCCGGACTACGTGGACCGCGTCGAACTCTCGGGCGAGTTGCTGAAATTGCTGCCGGAAGCGGACGTGGTGGCCATCGCCGCGCCGCTGACCCCGGAGACGCACGGGTTGTTCAACAAGGAAGCCTTCGCGGCGCTCAAGTCGGGCGCGTATCTGGTCAACATCGCGCGCGGCGCCATCGTCGATTCCGATGAGCTGGTGGCGGCGCTGCGCAGTGGCAAGCTGGCCGGCGCCGGCTTGGATGTGACCGATCCCGAGCCTCTGCCGGCGGACAGTCCGCTCTGGGAAATGCGCAACGTGTTGATCACTCCGCATATCGCGGGCCACGCGGAGGTCACGGCGGAGCGCCGTTGGGCGCTGGTGCGCGAAAACCTCCGCCGTTTCGCCGCCGGGGAACCGCTGCTCAATGTCGTGGACAAGCAAGCGGGATATTAATGACATTAAATTGCTGACTCGGGAAAAGCGATGAGCGCCACGGTCATGCGCGTTCCGTTCTTGTTCACTTCATCCCGAGCGGCAAGTGATTTTCCAAAAGTGGGGTCGCCCCCATTCCGGCTCCATACCGACATGACCCCTGTGGTTCATCAGGCTCAAGTGGCAGGCTGCGAGGCCTCCGAGCACAATTGGGCGTATCATGAGCGTGATCAAGAAAATGAACCTCCGTGAAAAACTGCTGGGCTGGGATGGTGTTAATTTCCGACGGAAGGGCTGGCAAGGGTTTTGCGCCGAGGTAGGCTGTTGGAAAACCGACGGCCTTGCCGTTGAGCCAGCTTTGTTTCTTCTCGCGGATGATCCGAGATTGACGCTTTCCGACACCACTCGTTTCCTCCGACCCTTACGGCAGGGAGAACGGGACCCCGTGCCGGGGACATTGTGAACATTTTCCGTCGTGCCGTGCGTCAAATCCGCCAGTTGTATCCCGGCATCAGTGATGGGGCCATCCGGGAGGGCTTGGGTGGCTTCACGAATTGCTGGTCAATTCGTGACAACTCTCGGACTTGGCTTCATCGCACTCCGGGACGCTCTCCTATTTAGCGCTGCCAAAGACGCACCAAGCAAGATATTGTTGGAGGCCGATTATGTCCGTGCCTCTCCGAAATTCCTTACGGACTGCCAGCACGCCCGACACCCATATTTGAAGTTCTGCATCAAAATCAAAAGTCCCCGCCGTCTCCACGCTAAACTGTGTAATGCTTTTATATAAAATGCTGTGATAGTTTGTTTTTTTGCCTGTTAGGCCTTGTTTATCGATCAAAATCAGGCGATGATTAGTAAATACGAACATGTCGCGAACGATTTGAAATGCCCTCCCGATTTGCTCTCCTGGCACAAGAACTGGAGAGAGTTCTTGCTGAAGACTCACCACATCGACCTGCGTGGCTGTGCCGAGGATAGCATTAAGCAGTCCCGGGGATTGCCTTTTGTTTTCGACGGGGCGATCTGGAAGCGGCGGAGGGGCAGCAGCGGACTTCGGAAGTTCTTGAGGTTTCCCGAATGGGTTAGGGGGCGAATCAAAGGTAAATCGGTTGCCAGTCATAGATGAGATGGTTGTTAGATACAAAATCAATATTGGCTATCGCCATCATCGGTTTTTTCGTTTATGGGAATTCTGTAACTTCTGGATTCTTCGCGTATTGAAGCGGACTGATTTTTTTATTATCAGGGCGGTCGCCAATTCTTCGGATGGAATCGTTTCCCCATGGGATGCCTTGGGAAAAATCGTTTGGAGTCACATCAAAAAAAACTCGCCAAGAATAATGATCATCAGAAGCGTCGAATGGGTAGGGATGCCTTGATCTACTGAGATATACCAAGCATTTGCGCTTGGAATCATATATTAAGCGAACGTGATCTACATATGCCTCTCCCACTTTCCAACGCGCCGTGACCACAAACAAATCCGCCTGGGGCTTTTTCCTCAACAGACCGGCAATTTCCTTCACCAATTTTTTTTCGCCTTGCTGCGCGACGATTGACCCCAACGAAATGACGGCCATATTGCGATAGCCGGTTTCCTTAAAAGGCAGTTTAGGCAGATCAGGCCGCGGTGTTCCTCCTCGTGCCAAACCCGCAAATCCATCGGCAAATCCTTTAAGATATCCCTTCTTGTAGTGAGGATAACCATTTGGTTCTTTTACGATATATCGAGAGAGCAGATCGAGTCTTTGTGGCGAAGGAGCAGGTTCCCCTTGATTATGCATTGCTTCGCCGACAATGAAGCCCGATTCGTAGCCGTTTGCGTATTCTTCTGTATTGGAAACATTATTTGATTCCACTCCCTTGGATGCACTTTCATTTTCGTCGAGAGAAACCGATGCCTCTACTGCTAATTCACTTTCCTCCTTTGAGACAAGTTGAATGGCATTGCTGCTGGTCCAATACTGGCCAGCGAATCCTTCAAGACGAATCTGCACCAGCCCATGAGCCAATCTTGCACCTGTGATTTCCGCGGACTTTCCTTCCGGAAGGGAAGCAATTTGCTTTGCTTTGCTTAGTTGATGAAATGAGTCCTTGTCTCCTTGGGCTAACAATTTTCTGGCTTTCAAGTATGTTTCTTCGGTCGTGGCAACATAGAATCCTTTCAATGTGATGCCTGTTGCGGATTCTTGATTTGAGGATTTCTGCTCAGTAATGCTGGTGGATTTCCTCCCTTGAGACCCCGTTTGAGATGCCTGCGGCTTAACGGGAGCTTGACGCGACGGAGAAGAAGAGGTGTTCCGCGTGGCGGCAGGAGCGGAGGATGACGAAGAACTTGAGCTGGTGTCGCTGCTGCCAATGGCGAGCACTGACAATACGACGGCGGCCAGCGCGCTCATGATGGTGCGGCGGGTATCAGAGTTCATAGGCGTAAAGACGGTTGGCGGCCAGGAGGCCGGCCAAAGTGGCAAGGCCACAGGCGGTCAAATCAGCGGGATCGAAGGTGCCGGGCAGCAGGCGGAGCCATTGCGCCATTTCGGAGACGATAGCGATGGCCGGCGTGAGAAAAATCCACCCGTGCCGCGCGTGGCTCCGCGATCCCTGCCAAATGAAAGCGAAGAACATCATGCCCGACATCGTCCACGCTGCATCGGGCCACGAGTAGAGAATCCATCCCGGAACACTCTCCGCAGCGCTCCCGAGAATGTCCCGGAGCAAAGTGACGAATTGCGCGAGCCCGAACATATCGAACCAGCGGAACATCAACAACGAAGGGGAACGCCACAGCACATACACCGCGCCGCCCACCAGCAGTGGGAGCATGGCAAGCAGCATTGATGATGAGTGACGAGCGTTCATCAGTGAAAAATTGAAAAGGGAGCGCAAATGTCCTGGCGGAAACGAAAAGCGCGTTTCAATATATGGATATTATTGTTTTTATAATAAAATTCAACTGATATTTTATACGTGAGGAAATTTTTTCCTGTTTTGCCTCTCGCTCGAAACCCTGCGGGCGCGACAAACGAAGCGAGGATTTGCTCGAAATGAACACAGGACGGCAAGTCGCCGCGCTGGATATCCACACAGGGAAAGCTTAAGCCGCTTGGCTGAACTCTGGCGACAACCACACCGCGGGCGCGGGTCTGCGGTTTGGACAATCCGCCGGCGAAAGTCGGGGGATGTGCCTCCAGCCTGCCGCAGCCTGAATTGATCCTCACCGTCCCTGATCCGCTGGTCCATCTCAACTGGAAGGGCGGGAAGCACGCCACCGGGATTGATGTATCCCCAGTGTCCCTGCACGAGCCGGAGGATTGACCGAAGCCGTGCCCGCGGGCCTCATCGAGGAAAGATGGGCAAAAGCTGACGTGTTCCGATCTCGGTGCCGCCGCTTCTATAATTCACTTATTATCAACATGGTAGCAGAGGGCGGATTTGAACCGCCGACCAAGGGCTTATGAGTCCCCTGCTCTACCCCTGAGCTACTCTGCCATGTGGTTTGGAGGGAGAAGACGTTTAAGGATGAATGGCGGTTTGTCAATCGACGGCGCGTTGTGAACGGTCGCCGGTGACAAAAACGTCGCCCCCGAAATCCGCGCACGACAAACCGGCAAGCGCGTTTATAGTCCGCGCCTTCTCATTACCCCGCAGCCTTGACCATGAACCATGACTTGTCCGCACCGAATCCACGCTCCGGTTTTGTTTCCGGCGCGCGAGCTCGCCGGGCCGCTGGGGCGGCCTGATCGTTCCGGCGGGCTTCCGCCGTTCTTCTGTGTGTTCGGTTTTTTATCCAAGTCATTTTTTCTTCATGTCCCATCAGTTGTCTTCCAAGGTGGCGGATCGCATCCGCCAGATTCCCCGTTCCGGCATCCGCGATTTTTTTGAACTGGTCCAAGCCCGTGGTGATGTCATTTCGCTTGGGGTCGGCGAGCCGGATTTTTCCACGCCCTGGCACATCCGCGAGGCGGCCATCTTCGCCTTGGAAAAAGGCGAAACGTGCTATACCTCGAATCTCGGTCTGCTGCCCCTGCGCCGCAGCATCGCCAAATACATCGCCGGTCATGACGGGACGTTTTACGATGCGGCGACGGAGGTCATCGTCACCGTAGGGGTAAGCGAGGCGCTGGATCTGGCCTTCCGCGCGCTCCTGGATCCAGGCGACGAGGTCATTTACCACGAGCCGTGCTACGTCAGCTACAGCCCGACGATTTTCATGGCGGGCGGCGTGCCGGTGGTGGTGGCGACGCGGCCGGAGGACAATTTCGTGCTACGCGCGGAGGACGTGGCCAAGGCCATCACGCCGCGGACGAAGGTGTTGATGCTCAATTTCCCGACCAACCCGACCGGTGCCTTCCAGCCGAAGGAGGAGTTGGAAAAAATCGCCGCGCTGGCGGTGAAGCACGATCTGCTGGTCATCACTGACGAAATTTATTCGGAGCTGCTCTACGGCGGGCGCGAGCATGTCAGCATCCTGCGTTTTCCGGGGATGCGTGAGCGAACGATTTTGTTGCACGGGTTTTCCAAGGCCTATGCCATGACCGGATGGCGGCTGGGTTATGCCTGCGCGCCGGCGGAGATCATCGAGGCGATGATGAAAATCCACCAATACGCCATGCTCTGCGCGCCGATCATGAGCCAGCGCGCGGCCATCGAGGCGCTGGAAAATGGCGCCAACTCCGTGGAAACGATGCGGCAGAGCTACGAGTTGCGCATGAACCTCACGGTGGGCCGGCTCAATGCGATGGGGCTGCCGACGTTCCGGCCGGGGGGCGCGTTTTACGCTTTCGCGGACATCCGGCCCACGGGGATGACGAGCCACGAATTCGCGCTCGGGCTGCTGGAGGCGGAAAACGTAGCGGTGGTGCCGGGCAGCGCGTTCGGCGCATCCGGCGAAGGGTTCGTGCGGTGCTGCTACGCCACCGCGCAGAAGCAACTGGAAACCGCCCTCGAGCGCATGGCGCGCTTCGTGAGCGCGAAACGGGCGACTGCCGCCGCCTGAGCCTCCGCCAATGAGTTCGCCCGCCCTTCGCGAGAACAAGACCGCCGCGCATGTCGCGCCGCTCTTCGTCTTTCTCGGGCTGATGCTGTTGCCCTCGCTGGGCGGGTTGAAGTGGGACCACCCCGCCGCGCCGTGGTGGCGACAGCAGCCGGAGCAATGGGTGTATCCCCTGCAAACGCTGGTCGTGCTCGGCTTGGTCGCTTTTTGGTGGAAGCAGTATGTGTTCCGTCCGCTCGGTGGGCGGGCGGTGGCGCTGGCAGCCGTCGCGGCCGTGGTGGGGATGACACTCTGGTTCACACCGAGCTGGATTCACGCCGCCACCGGGTGGGAGAACCGCTGGCTCGGGCTGGCGGACCGCTCCGGGCCGGGGTTCGATCCGTCGATCTTCGAGCATGGCTCGGGCGCGTGGTGGACGGCGGTGTTGCTGCGCTTCGCTCGCATGACCGTAGCCGTGCCCTTTGCGGAGGAATTGCTCTGGCGCGGGTTTCTCTGGCGGTATCTCGCCTCGCCCGACGGCCGCTGGGAACACGCCCAAGTCGGCGACCGCAGTCTCCGCGCTTGGCTCGGCACGTCGGTCGCGATGACCCTCGCCCATGCCCCCGTCGATTGGCTCGCGTGTTTCATCTGGGCGTTGCTCGCCGGCCTCATCGCCATGCGCACGCGCAGCCTCGGGGCGTGCGTGTTGTATCACGCATTCTCCAATCTCATCCTCGGCCTGTATGTGATGACCTGCCGGCAGTGGGGGTTCTGGTGAAAGGCTCCCGACCAGAGGCCGGAATGGGTTGACCGGCAGGGGCAGGGTGGCGCCTCCGGCCCGCCTCGCCCGGCGTCCCGCCGAAGGGTGCGCCGCTCGCCATAAGGAAGGCGCTTCATGCCACGGACCCTTCCGGGGAACAGAGGCCTTTCCCCCGATGGAGTGGAAGGCGAGACGTCTTCCACGGCGGCCAGGATGGCCACCCTACCCGGATCCGTCCTTCCGACACCCGACCCCCCGGCGTCCCGTTTTTATTTGCCGATGGTCTTACCGACGGCGGCGGCGCAACAGCGGCAGGGCCACGCTCCACAGAAGTAGCGACGCCGGCTCGGGAACGATGGCGTTCGGGCCGAGGGCGAAATTGCCCGCCGCTTCTCCGGCGGTGAGGGCGCCATTGTAAATGCGGAATTCGTTGATGCTGCCGTTGTAGTCGGCATCGCCCCAACCGACGGCGGCGCCCAGATACAATTCGGGCAGATCGACGGCGGAGAGGGCGTGATTGAAAGCCGACGATCCGTCCAGAACGCCGTCTTTGTAGAGCGAAATGGTGTCGTTGGCGTCGTCGAACACGACCACGATATGGGTTTCCACTCCGGTCGTGCTGTAGATTTGGGTGGAGTGATGGGCATTGGCCACGTTGCCTTCGAGGCTCTCGGCTTTCCCGAGACCGCTGCCATCCCCTTTCACCGGGGTGAATTCCAAGCTCTCGTTGGCGAAGCCGCCCGCATTCTGCCCAAAGTAAAAGAGCTTCGACCAGTTCTGCACGGCATTGGTGGTGAACCAGGCTTCGAAAGTGACCGCGGAGTAGCTGTTGATGGCCGTGCCCACGCTGACGGGTAACGAGGCGTAATTGGTGCGCGGCGAGCCGCCGGGCAGCACAAGCTGGCCGCCCGAGGCGGCGGCGGAGCCGACGATCGTGGCATTGGCTCCTCCCACTGAATCCGTGCCATCGGTGTCGAAGGAATAACGGTTGACCAAGGTGGCAGCAGAGACGCTGCCGGCGGCGAGAAGAAAAACAGTGGCGGTCAAAGCCGGCATCAAAGATCGGGATTTCATGTGTGGTTGTCGTTGAGGTTTTGACGAGGGTTTCACCTCATGCCCGTTGGCATGAGAATTAGCGTGATTTTATTGCCACCATCGGAAAGCTCCTATCCTTTTCAGGAGACGAATTTCGTCTTTTCCGAGACGATTTTCCCACACGCCACACGCCGACGTGACGCCGGATCCCCGAAGCCGCGCATGGGCTTTTCCCCACTTGATTCTTCCGCCGTTTCCGGCTGCAATGGCCTTCTGTTTTCGTTCCCACCTTCATTTCCAAACCACCACCAACCGCCTCGATATATGAAAACTTCCGGTCATTCCGTCTCCCGCCGCTCGTTCCTGAAACGCTCCGCCGCCGTGGCGGCCCCGATGGTGGTCGCCGGCTCGGTGCTCGGCCTCAACGGGCAGACCTCGCCCTCGAACAAAATCACGATGGCCGTCTTCGGCTGGGGGATGCAGGGACCGGGGAACACGCACGCGTTCCTGCATCAGAAGGACGTGCAGGTGGTGGCCTCGTGCAATGTGGACACGGGGCACCTGGCGAAATCGCTGGAATCGATCAACAAGCATTACGGCAACGCCGACGCGAAGGGCTACAAGGATTTCCGCGAAGTCATGGCGCTCAAGGAAATCGACACCGTGATGTTGGCGCTGCCGGACCATTGGCATGCCTTGACGGCCATTGAGGCGGCGAAAAACGGCAAGGACATCTATGGCGAGAAGCCGCTCGCGAAAACCTTGCGCGAGCAGCAGGCGATCGTGAACGCGGTGGCCGAGCACAACCGGATTTTTCAAATCGGCTCGCAGCAGCGCTCCGGCGACGAATTCCACAAGGCCTGCGAAATCGTCCGCAACGGGTTGATCGGCAAGATCACGTCGGTGGAAGTCGGCCTGCCTGGCGGTCCGCACGATTTCGCAGGCACCAAGGACAAGCTCGCCATCACCGAGCCGCCGAAAGAGCTGGACTACGATTTCTGGACCGGCCCGTCGGAGCTGCTGCCCTACATCGAAGCGCGCACGCACCTCAACTGGCGGTGGAATTACAACACCGGCGGCGGGCAATTGCTCGACTGGATCCAGCACCACGGCGACATCGCGTTCTGGGGGATGGATTGGGACAAGACCGGACCCAAGGAAATCAAGCCCGTGCAATGGGACTTCCCCGCGCCGCACGCCGTGTGGAACGTGCTGCAACGCTACCGCACCGAGCTGACCTTCCCCGACGGGCTGGTCATGACCATCGCCGGCGGGCACGATGACATCCGCGGCGGCACCAAATTCATCGGCACCGACGGGTGGGTGTGGGTCAATCGCGGGCAATTTGAAAGCTCCAACCCCGACTTCCGCAAATTCAGCCGCGTGCCGGAGGATCTGCGCAAAACGGTCACCCTCTTCAAATCGCCGGGACATCATCGCAATTTCATCGACTGCGTGAAGTCGCGCGAAAAACCGATCTGCTCGGTGGAAATCGGCCACCGCAGCGCCTCCGCGGGGCATCTGGCGGACATCGCGCTCAAAGTCGGCCGCTCCATCAAGTGGGATCCGGAAAAGGAGGAGATCCTCGGCGACAGCGAAGCCGCCGGCCTGCTCACCCGCGAATACCGCGGGCCGTGGAAGCTGGCGTGAGCCGGCCGAAACCACCTCGCCAGACTTTGACAAACGGCGCGTCTCGCCTGTAGCATGGACGATGCGCGCGGGCTGGCAGCGATGGGCGGATTTCTTCGCGGACAGGTTGACTGTCGCGGAGCGCTGGCTGCTGGCGATCGCGATGGTGGTGGTGGTGACGGGGGCGCTGGTGAAACATTACCGAAGCCGCCCGCAACCGCTGCCCTCGCCGGCCACGGCGTCACAGGCTTTCACCCCCTCCGAACCCGACCCATGAATCGTCCGACTTTTGAAGATGCCGTGGCGCAGTGCCGCCGGCGCGACACCCGTTACGAGCGCGAGGCCTACGGGTTCGTGCGCGACGCGCTGGACCACGCGCAGAAGCTCCTCGCCGCGGGCCGCCCGCCACGGACCGCCGGACATGTCAACGGCCCGCAATTGCTGGAGGGCTTCCGCGATCTGGCCTTGCGGCAATTCGGCCCGCTGGCCCGCACCGTGCTCGAGACCTGGGGCATCCGCGCCACCGGCGATGTCGGCGCCATCGTGTTCTTCTTGATCGATGCGGGCGCGTTCGCGCGTTCGGCCAAGGATCAGCCGTCCGATTTCGAGGATTTGTTCGATTTCGCCGAAGCCTTCGACAAACCATTCGAAGCCGCCCCCCGCGTGCCGCCCACCCGCGCCACCGGCAAGAAAAGCGCGCCCACCAAGACCGCCCGCCGCCGCGCCTCGCGCAAATCGGCGTCTTCGTGAGAGGGTAAATGAGCGAATATCCTAGAAGGCACCTGGGATCTGTAAGCAGCCTCAGCCCATCACTGAATACTGAACTCTGAATACCGCATCGGTTTGAAACGCGCTTCACTCATCGCCTCCACCTACCCTTGGGTGCGCCCCGCCTTGTTCGCGCTGGACGCCGAGACCGCGCACCACGTGACCCTCGACGGCCTGCGCTGGGCCGCGAAACTCGGCGTGGCCGAACGACTCGCGCCCCACACCGCGCCGGATCCCGTGCGCGTGATGGGGCTGGATTTCCCCAACCGCGTCGGCCTCGCCGCGGGATTGGACAAAGCGGGGACGTGCATCGACGGCTTCGGCGCGCTGGGGTTCGGGCACGTGGAGATCGGCACCGTCACGCCGCGCCCGCAGCCGGGCAATCCCATGCCGCGCCTCTTCCGCCTGCCCGAGCGCCAGGCCGTCATCAATCGCATGGGCTTCAACAATCCCGGCCTTGACGCCGTGCTCGCCCAAGTCCGCCGGCGCGAATGGAAAGGCGTGCTGGGGATCAACCTCGGCAAAAATTTCGACACCCCCAACGAGCGCGCGGTGGATGATTACCTGGCCGGACTCCGCGGCGCGTTCACCCTCGCCGATTACGTCACGATCAACATTTCCTCGCCCAATACCAAAGGGCTGCGCGACTTGCAGCAAGAGGACGCCCTGCGCGCGCTGCTCGTGGCCCTCAAGGCGGAGCAGGACAAACTCAGCCAACAGCACGGACGCGCCACGCCGCTGGCGGTCAAGATCGCGCCCGACCTGGAGGGCGATCATCTCAAGGCGCTGGCCGCGCTCTTTCTCGACGTGAAGATCGAAGCCGTCATCGCCACCAACACCACGCTCTCGCGCAAGGGCGTGGAAGACCTGGACACGGCGCGGGAAGCCGGCGGCCTCAGCGGCGCGCCGCTCCGCGAAAAAGCCACCGCCGTATTGCGCCAGCTCAAGCACGAAACCGGCGACGCGCTGCCGCTCATCGGCGTGGGTGGGATCATGACCGCGGCCGACGCGGCGGAGAAATTCGCCGCCGGCGCATCGCTGGTGCAGCTCTACACCGGCCTCATTTACCACGGTCCGGCCCTGGTGGCGGAAGCCATCGAAGCGGGTCGGCAGCCTGGAGTGCGGACGGCTTGCCTCCGCTCTTCCCCTCACCGGCTTGCCGGTGAGTCGAAAGCGGAGAGCGCGTGACAGAACGCCGGAGGCCGCCCCGACAATGACTGATCGATCTCCCCCGCCCCGAGGGGCAAGCCCCTCACCCCCGCAGAGCGGAGGCGAGCCTCCGCACTCCAAAATCAAGCTGTCCCCCACCGGTTTCTGGCGTAGGAGCGACGGGAGTCCGCGATGTCCGAAGCCCACCAGGATCCTCCCATTGCCGCCGCCACCGACACGCTGGAGGTGCGACTGCCCGAAGGCACGCCCGTGCTGCTGCGGCCCATCGTGCCGGAGGATCGCGACGCGGTGCTCGCCGCCTTCCGCCGCCTCTCGCCCGACTCGCGGTATTACCGGTTCTGGACCCGCCACGAACAGATGCCCGACTCGCTGCTCCAGCGGTTTTTGCACTCGGACCACATCGCTCAGGATGTGTGGGCGGCGCAGGATCCGGCGCACCCGCTGGAGATCGGCTATGGCGCCGCCTCCTGGTTCCGCGACGCCCAGGATCCCTCCCGCGCGGAAGTTTCCCTGACCATCGCCGATGAAGCCCAGCACCGCGGCTTCGGCACGCTCTTGCTGGCCGTGCTCTGGCTGCGGGCGCGCCAACGCGGCATCACGCGATTTTTCGGCGTGGCCCTGCCGGACAACCACGCCGCCGTCGATTGGTTCCGCGCCCTCGGCGCGAAAGTCCTCTGGGAAGGTGGCCAATATTCCCTCGACCTTCCCCTGGACCTCACCCGTCTGCCCGACACCACCGCCGCGCGCCGCCTGTGCCAGTGGCTCCAGGAACTGGCCCCCCGCTTCCCCTCATAACGTCCATCCCGACCATCCCGGCGCGCCTCAACCGAGGCGCGCCCCCTTCCCTGCTCAGGCCTGCTTCGCTTTATCAAACTGCGCATCGAACACAATATTCGACGGCGGAAAGTCCACCCGCTTGCAATACGCCGCCGACTCCGCCGCGCCGAACTCGCGATCCATCCCGCCGTCTTCCCATTCCACGCTGAGCGGCCCGGCGTAGCCGACATCATTCAGCGCGCGGATGATTTTCTCGAAGTTGATGTTCCCGCGACCCACCGACTTGAAATCCCAGAACCGGTTGGATTGGTGGAAATCGACATGACCGCCAAAAACGCCCGCCTCGGTCGGCCGGTCGCTCCATGCCACGTCCTTCATGTGGACGTGGAAAATCCGGTCGGAAAACTTCCGGATGAAGCCCACGTAATCGACCCCCTGGTAGCCGAAGTGCGACGGGTCGTAATTGAACCCGAAGGCCGGATGGTAATCCACCGCCTGCAACGCCCGCTCGGCGGAAGCGATGTCGAAGGCGATCTCGGTCGGATGGACCTCGAGCGCGAACTTCACGCCGACTTTCTGGAATTCATCAAGGATCGGCTTGAAGCGCCGGGCGAAATCCTGGTAACCACCCTCGATCTGCCCCGGCAGCACGGGCGGGAAGGAATACACCAGATGCCAGATGCTGGAGCCGGTGAAGCCGTTGACGACCTTGACGCCGAACCGCGCCGCGGCCTGGCCGGTCTTGATGAGTTCCTCGGCCGCGCGTTGGCGGACGCCTTCGGGATCGCCGTCGCCCCACACGTAGTCGGGCAGAATCGTCTGGTGCCGCGCGTCAATGAGGTCGCACACCGCCTGCCCGACGAGGTGGGCGGAAATGGCGAAACACTTCACCCCGGCCGCGTCCAATTGCGCTCGCTTGGCGTCGCAGTAGGCCTGGTCGGCCTTGGCGACTTCAAAGTGGTCGCCCCAGCAGGCGAGCTCGAGACCGTCATAGCCGAAGGCTTGGGATTTTTCGATCAGCGTGGCGAGGGGCAGGTCGGCCCATTGGCCGGTGAAGAGTGTGACGGGACGTGGCATGTCGTGATTGGTTTTCGGGGTTGAGATGTTTTCGTCGGAATGGAACACCCGATCATTTCCGGCAGCCGCCCGCGCTGCAACGAAAAAGAGCGGCGGGCAGCGGATTCAGGCAAACACCGGGGGCGGACGCCATCGGGCGATTTCCCTTTCCCCCTTTGACTCGCGGGAAATCCACGACACCTTCCCGCCTTTCCCCCCCTTGGTGGGCTCCATGCCCGGAGCCGCCCCGCTGATGAACGACCCGCTGTGACCCATGAAATTGGAATATTTCTTCTTCGGCATTTTCGCGCTGCTGCTGGCCGCCACCGGCATGCTGGCCATGCATTACCGTGGCGAGCTGCAATATGAGCGCCGTCTGAACGACCTGCGCAAACAGGCCCCGGCCGTGCCCGTCGCGTCGTCCGCTTCCCCCGCCGCGACCGCGGGGGGTGGCGTGGTCGAGGCCCCGGTCCCGCCCGCCACCTCGCTGCAACGCGAGATCGAGCTCGCCGAAGCGGAAAAAGAGGCGCT
>CAZQUC010000009.1:16135-25688 GCA_964596095.1 uncultured Enterobacteriaceae bacterium | reverse complement strand
TCCGTCAGGCGGGCGGCTTGCTCATCCGCTGGGCGCGCGAGCAACCGCTGGCCACGGGGTTGGTGCTGCTCGCGCTGGGTGTCATCGCGTATTTCTACGGCTTCCGGCCCGGTTTCGGGATGGAGCATGCCCGGCCCGTGCTGCCGTGGCTTGTCGATACCTGGATTCCCCGCCACGGCTACGAACACGGCTGGCTGCTGCCCTTTCTGGCGGTGATCCTCGCGGCGCTGCGCTTGCCCAAGGTCGCCGCCACTCCCGCCCAGCCCAGCCTATGGGGATTGGCCATCATCGTGCTGGGCGCGCTGATTTATATCGCCGCCTTCCGCACTTACCAGGCGCGGATTGCCATCGCCGGGTTTCCGTTCCTGTTTCTGGGCGGGGTCGTCTGGCTGCACGGCTGGAAAGCGGCGCGCCTGCTCGCCTTCCCGATCTTCCTCATCTATTTCTTCGTGCCCATTCCCGGCATGATCCAGGCCACCAACGGCTTGCAGATTTTCGCCACCAAGAGTGCCTATTACATCGGCAAGGTCTTCGGCGTCCATGCGGCTCTCTCGGGCAACGACATCTATTCGATCCCCATCGACAAATGGAAATTCAACATCGCCGAGGGGTGCAGCGGGATGCGGTCGCTCCAGGCGCTCACGTTGATCGGCGCGGTCTATGCGCATCTGACCCAAAAGGAGTTGTGGAAAAAGATCGTCCTCTTCCTGGTCTCCGTGCCCCTGGCCATTCTCGGCAACTGCCTCCGTGTCGCCAGCATCCTCCTGGTGGCGGAATACTGGAGCCCTGACATCGCCGCCAAATCCTACCACGAAGGCTCCGGCTTCATCTTCTTCCTCGTCGTCGGCCTCGCCGGTTTGGGGACAGTCGATTGGCTGCTCAACCGCAACCGCCGGGCCCGCGTCGTGACCCGTCGCGTCGTCACCCCCCCGGCCGCCGCCGGTGCCGCCGCTTCCCCGTTGCCACCCGATTCCACTCCCACCGCATCATGAGTTCGGAAACCACATCTTCGTCCACCCTGTCGGGCCATCCTCTCCGGCGCGCCGCCATCCTGCTCGCGGTGGTGCTGGGGTCGCTCTCTCTGGCATTCATCCTGCCCAAACAGCCGACCGCGCGTCCGGCCGCCATCAAGATGGAGTTGCCGGAACTGCTGACGTTCTGGACTCCGTCGGCCCGGTATGGCGGTGAGCGCGAATTCCAGGCCTGGAAAGGCGAGCCCCTGCCCGTCAGCCAAGCCGAACTCACACTCTTGGCCGACGACACGAAATTCGAGAAAAAATCATATGTGAACATCGAAGCCGGCTCGGACCGCCCGCAAATCCATGCGTTTCATGCGGCGCAGGCTTCGATCGTCATGTCCGGGCACGACCTCAACGACAGCATCCACCGCCCCGAGCGCTGCCTTCCCTCGCAGGGCTACAAAGGGCTGCAAATCTCCCGCAAAACGCTCCGCACTGCGAGCGGCGACATTCCCATTTCCCGCATCCGCTGCTACCACGAGCAACTCGATCCCGAAACCGGCAAATTCCGGGTGGGGCCGGACGGCCAGCCGGTGCGCGTCGAGCAGCTCTTTTATTACTGGTTCGTGGGCAACCACGCGTTGTCCGCCAACCATTACGAACGCACCTTCATCGACATGAAGGACCGCCTCGTCGGCGGTTACGACCAGCATTGGGCGTATGTCCTACTCGGTGCGACGTTCACCGAGCCGCTCGTCACCACCGGCGTGCTGCGCGGCGACCACACCTATCCGCGCGGCCGCTCGGAGGCGCAGACCGACGCCCTGCTCGAACAACTCACCCAGGCCATTGCCAAGGAGGCCATTCTGTGGCCGCAACTGGACGAGGCTCCGAAGGGCGAGTGACCTGGAGAAACAACGACGCGGTGGCTCACTCCAGTCGCGCCGCCTCCCGCGCCTCCGTCAGCAAGGCCGTCGTGCCATGCCGCGCGCACCAGGTTTCGAGGTAAGGAAAGTCCAGCGCCTGGCCCTGCACCGCCAGCACGCCGACGGCGTCATCGAAATCCTTGCTGCGCTTCCCGCGTTTAGACCAGCGAAGTTTCTGAATGATCACGTCTTCGGGAGAGGGGAGCGAGGTGACAAAGCCCGGCCACGGCTCTTCCTCCCGGCGTCGCGCAAAGCGTGTTTGATCATGCTCGTCATCGCTCAGCAGGAACAATTCAATTTTGAAGGCCGTGCCAGGGACGAGCAGAATATGACGCAACGTGCCGGTCACCGTTTCAAAGCTCATTTGCGCGTCCATCTCAATCCCCGCCGGCAAGGCGTCCGCCAGCCGCTCCAGATCGCGTCCCCCCAGTTGCACGACGACATCGGCATCCTTGGTTGACCGCGGGATGCCATAAAAATTGGAGGAATAGGAGCCGACCAGCATGAACGGGATGCCGGCGCGCTGCAAGGCCCGCACGGTGGCTTCGACCGCTTCGTTGCCATTCATGGTCGGAGGGCCAGGCGGTCGGCCCATTGCAGGCGGCGTTGCAATTCGGTGTGGACTTCCGTTTCGCTCCACGTGGGATGCAGGCGGCGAATTCCGCCCAGCGTCCATCGGCACGCCTCTTCAAAAAGATCCGCGCCCGCCCGCCATTTCTCGGCGGGCGACATGCGGCGCGCCCGTTCCACCCGCTCGAGGAACAGACGGTCTTGCCATGCGGCGATCGTGGCGGTTTCCATGCGCGCATCCTAACACGTCTCTCCGCAAACGCAAAAGCCCGGAACCGGCCGTGAGGCGGAAAAATTCCCACCCCCATCCGGCCAGGTGATGCTTGGGTGCGGACATGCGATCGATGGCCGATGAACTGACGGCGTTGCGGGCCGCTTCGTTGTGGCGTGAGCGGCGGGTGCTGGACGCGCCCGGCCGGCCGCGGACCACGCTGCGCGAAGGCGGAGGCGACGTGACCGCGGTCATCAATTTTTCCTCCAACGATTATCTCGGCCTCGCGGGCGATCCACGGCTGGCGGAGCGGCTCGTCGAGGCTGTGCAAACCCACGGCGCGGGCGCGGCGGCGTCGCGGTTGGTGTGTGGCACCCAGGCGGCGCACGTGGAGCTGGAAGAAACGCTGGCGTGGTTCAAGAGCACGGAAGCAGCACTGGTCTTTGGCAGCGGTTACGCGGCAGCGGTCGGCACGCTGGGCGCGCTGCTACGCCGGGGCGATGTGGTCATCCTCGACAAACTCGCGCACGCCAGTCTCGTCGATGGCGCTCGGTTGAGCGGGGCCACGTTGCGCGTCTTCGCGCATAATGATGTGGCGCAATTGGAGCGCCGGCTCGCTTGGGCCGCCGGCGTCGTGCCGCCGGACGGTCGCGTGCTCGTCGCCACGGAAAGCGTCTTCAGCATGGATGGCGACCGCGCGCCGCTGGCGGACATCGCGGAGGCGGCGCATCGCCACGGTGCGCTCCTGCTCGTCGATGAAGCGCACGGCTTCGGCGTGCTCGGCCGCGACGGCCGCGGCCTGGCGGACGAACTCGGCGTCGCCTCCCGCATCAACCTCCACCTCGGCACGCTCAGCAAGGCCGTCGGCCTCAGCGGCGGGTATGTCGCCGCCTCGCGCGAGACCATCGATCTGCTTTACCACCGGGCGCGCTCCTTCGTGTATTCAACCGCGCCACCGCCCGCCGTGGCCGCCGCCGCGTCGTGGGTGATCCGTGAGCTTTTCGCGCATGAAGAAGGCGCGCGGCGCCGGAGCCGATTGTGGGAAAACATCCGGCGCTTGCACGCGGCGTTGGCAACGCCCACGGATTCACCGCCCGCCAGCGCCATCGTGCCGGTCCTGATCGGCGACGAAGCCCACGCGGTGCGGATCGCCGAACGTCTGCGGGAGCGCGGCTTTCTCGCCCCGGCCATCCGCTATCCGACCGTCGCCCGCGGCGCGGCGCGGCTGCGGATCACGCTCTCCGCCGCCCACACGGAAGAACAGATCGACGACCTCGCACGGGCCTTGCACGACGTGCGGGCGGCCTATGCTGGCGGGCATGATGCTTGATCGACGATCCTGGTGCCGCGGCGGCCTCGCCCTCGGCCTGAGCCTGGCGGGCCTGACGTTCCTGCCCGCGGAAGACCCCGCCCCGCCCGCCACCGCGTGGCCTTCCACCCTGCGCGTGCTGGCCTGGAATATCCATCACGGCGAGGGCTTGGATAAGCGGCTAGACCTGCCGCGCCTCGCCGAGGTCATCAAACAGGCGGATCCCGACATCGTGCTGTTGCAGGAAGTCGATGACCGCGCCCAACGCACCCAGCAAGTCGCGCAAGTGGAGGAGCTGGCCAAGCTCACCGGCTTGCACGGCACCTTCGGCAAGGCGATGGACTTCGAAGGCGGCGGCTACGGCAATGCCATCCTCACGCGCCAGGCGCCCGCCGCGACCCGCGTCATCCCTCTGCCCGGCGGCGGCGAGCCGCGTTGCGCGCTGGAGGTGACGCTGAAATTCGGCGACCGCGAACTCTTCGCCGTCAGCACGCACCTGGATGTCTCGTCCCCCGAGTCCCGCGCGCAACACGCCCAAAAGCTCGCCGCCGAATACGCCGCGAAGCCGTCCCTCGTCATCCTCGGCGGCGACTTCAACGACCGGCCCGGCACGCCGACCTTGCAGGCCTTCACCGCGCCCTGGGTGGTGGAGAAAAAGCAGGGCGACCCGGCGACCATTCCCGCCGATGCGCCCCGTCGGGAGATCGATTTCATTCTCCTCAAACCCGCCGCGCCGCCCGCCGAAGGCGCGCCCACGGAGACCTGGACCGTCTCGCGTTACGAAGTGGTCAAGGAAGCCGTGGCTTCCGATCACCGGCCGGTGCTGCTGGAAATCAAGCGCGTCGCACCGTGACGCTGGGAGGTGGCACTTCGCGAGGATGGCGAAGCCATGCCAGCCACAGCAGCCGGGGGTCGAGCGCAGCGATACCCCCGGATGAGGGATGGGAGAAACCTTCGATCCCGGAGGGATCGCAGCTAAAGAAAGGGGCCGGTGAATGATTTTCCCGCACGGGAAGCGTGCTGCGATCCCTCCGGGATCGGGATGTGAGGGTGGACTCATCCGGGGGTATCGCTGCGCTCAACCCCCGGCTGCTGTGGTTGCGATGGCGTTGCCATCGGGGTTGCGGCACGAAGCCGCCCTTGGTCCTTCGATGAAAACCAAGTCATGCCGATGGGGTCTCCGCCTCTGGTTTTACTTTCCACGCTCGCGCTTTGGCGGGGGCGGTGGCACCTCGTAGGTCCAGACGATGTCCGTGTCTTCGGTGTCCTGGGGATGGAGCGGTCGCTCCCGGTCGCGCGAGGAAATCGCGCCGCCGTTGTCACGGAGATCCTCGCCGACGGAATATAAAATATAGCGCCCGGAAGCGGGGCGCGGTTGATACCGGAGCGGGAGGCCATCAAAGTCTTCGGGCAGCGCCGCCAGATGACCGGGCACCAGCGCCGTCAGGTCCGCGGGGTAGGCTCCGGTTTCCTGACGATAAATTTCCAGCGCCACCGCCATTCGCGCCATCTCCAGGCGAAGATGCTTTCGTCTCGTTGCTCTCGCTTGGACCACATAAACCGGTGCGGCGGCCTTGGCCAGCCAGCGGCTCAGATGCCAGTGATGATCGGCTTTCAGAAACCGCTCATAATCCTCACACCCAGCGTCCAGGCGCTGCCAGCCGTGATCCCGCAGCGGCCCGATCAGGTAGTGCTCCTGCCAGCCGGTGAGCGTCGCGACATTTTGGTAATACCAGCCCGTGGGCGTGAGCCACAGCGCGGCCATCGGCAGCCAAATCCGGAAGCGGGCTTCCCAACTCGAGGTCAAGGGGGGAGTTCCTCCAAGACTGCGGTTGATCTCATCCCATTTTTCCTGCTGTTTAAGCAAATTCGCGCGTGACTCGGCTATCGCCTGCTTTCTATTTTCCGCCATATACGCCATCCGCGCTCGAAACGCCATGCCCTCGCCCCGGAACATTCGCAATGTTATCTCCTTCTCATCGATGAGTGCGAGCTCGTCCCGCATTTGTTTCCATTGAGAGAGGGAAAGCCCGGCATGAACGCAGGCGTCGTAAGCGATGAGGCGAAAGAGATCGGTCACGCCCTCCTGATGAAGCCCGAAGAGCAGGTTGGGCGGGGGCGCGTGAGGATGCCCCAACGCGCCCAGCGCCCGCACGCTCCGGAGCGCGGTCTCGGGTTGCCCGGCGGCCAGCGCGAGACGCGCCCGCAGAGCCAGGACGCTGGCCAAACTCCGCAACTTGAAATAGGTGTCTCGCATAGCGTCGTTTTCTTCGCCGAGGCTCGTGATCTCGGCATCGGTGTAGGCCATTTGGCTGAAGGGCCGCCGGGCGGCTTCTTCCACTTCGGCGAAGAACGTGCCCGCTTTCGCCTCCCAGGCGGCGAGGATATCCGCCGCCACATTTTCCGACTTTTCGGGAAAGACGAGGATCTCCGCTTGCTCCCAAAAATCGCGCCATTCGGCGAAGTTTTCCCATGAGGGAGACTGGTGCGGCGGAGTGGCGTTTTCGTGCGCCGAGCCACCCGGAAAAACCGTGGCCACCTCGGCCAATCGACCGGCCGCCGAGGCGGCGAGCGCCTCCTTGATGACCGCCGCCTCCATGAAATTCTCTTCCGCCGGCACGGCGGGCGGGCGCAGGTCGGCGATCTCGACCGGCTCGCCGAGGGCGCGCAGCGCGGCCACTTGCCGGCGCAGTGCCCGTTGGCCGCGCCAATCCTCCACCACGCGGATGGCGATGGCGAGCAGCACGAAGGCGGCGAGCACTTTGAGACTGCGGCGAATAAACCGGTGTCGCTTCATGGTCACAGGATGCTTCCGCACAGAGCCTGGGCAAGCGCGCGGTGGCGTGGCAGCCTTTCCACACAAAGTCCTTGCGCGCGGTGGTTTCTCCGCGTGAAATCCGGCACTCACATGATCGCATCCATGTTTGCCTTCGACTGGCTGGGCGACCCTAATGCCTGGGCCGCGCTCGCGACGCTCACTCTGCTGGAGATCGTCCTTGGCATCGACAATATCGTCTTCATATCCATCCTGGTGGATCGCCTGCCGCCGGAAAAGCGCGCCATGGGGCGCACCTTCGGCCTCGGGCTGGCCATGATTTCCCGGCTGCTGCTGCTGGCCACCATCACCTGGATCATGGGGTTGACCAAGGTGCTGTTTTCCATTCCGGTCGCGCCGTTTCTGTGGAAGATGATCCCCGAAGCGGCGGCGCATGGCGGGTATATCGGGATCACGGGCAAAGGCGTGATCCTGCTGCTGGGCGGGTTTTTCCTCATCTGGAAATCGACCAAGGAAATCCACCACAAGCTGGAGGGCGAGGAGCACGCGGCCTCCGCCTCGGCCAAGGCCGCCACGATGGGCATGGTGCTGGCGCAGATCGCGATGATCGACATCATCTTCTCGCTCGACTCCGTCATCACCGCCGCCGGGATGGCCGACGATCTTTCGGTGATGATGCTGGCGGTGGTCATCTCCGTGGGGGTCATGATGCTGGCCGCGGGGCCGATCAGCGGCTTCGTCTCGCGCCACCCGTCGGTGAAGATGCTGGCGCTCTCGTTCCTCATCCTCATCGGCACGGCGCTCATTGCGGAGGGCTTCCATTTCCAGATTCCCAAAGGCTACATTTATTTTGCGATGGCCTTCTCGCTGGGCGTCGAGTTGCTCAATCTCAAGCTTCGGTCGAAAGCCCCGCTGGCCGCTCAATTGGAGGCGGAGGCGGCGCAACGGACCAAGAAACCCTGAAGAAAAGATTCGGCGCTGGACGGCCCAACGCCTCCGGCGTTTCCTGCGGCCATGCGCATCATCGCCGGCACGGCTAGGGGAGTGACCCTTTTCAGCCCGAAACACGACGCTCGTCCGACCACGGACCGGGCGCGGGAAGCGATTTTTTCCAAGCTCACGCCGCGGCTTCCGGGCGCGCGGGTGGCGGATTTGTTCGCGGGTTCGGGCGCGATGGGGCTGGAGGCGGTGAGCCGGGGCGCGGCCTCGGCGGTGCTGGTGGAGTCCCATCGAGGCGCGTGCGATCTCATCCATCGCAATGCGGCGAAGGCGCGGTTGCAGGCCGCCATCACCGTGCGGACGGCGGATGTGTATGCCTGGCTCAAGCGCGCGGCGGGCCCGTTCGATCTCATCTTCGCCGATCCCCCGTATGATCACGACGGGGCCGCGCCGGCTCATCCGCAGGCCTTGCTGGCCGCGCCGGGCTTGCCGGCCCTGCTCGCGGAAGACGGGATTTTTGTTTTGGAATCGCTCGCCGGGCGTCCCATCGTAGTTCCCTTTCCATGGCGGCTATTCGACCAGCGAACTTACGGCAAGAGCCTGATCTCGTTCTTCCAGACGACTCCGGCGCGTCCGGCGGACCCACCGCCGCACGCGGCCTGAACCCGCGCCTGCTCCGCGGTCTCTACAATCTCGTCCTGCCGCCGCTGCTACTGGCCGCGTTGCCGGGGTCGTGGCTGAAGATGCGCCGGCGCGGCGGAGATGGGCAGCACTTCGGCCAGCGGTTCGGGCACTACCGTCCGGAGATCCGCGCCCGGCTCGCGGCGCTGGAGAAACCGTGGTGGATTCACGCGGTGAGTGTCGGCGAAGTGCTGGTCGCGGCCAAATTCATCGCGGCCCTGCGCCGGCTGCGGCCGGAGCAGCCCCTGGTGCTCTCCACCACCACCAGCACCGGCCGGGCGCTGGCGGAAAAGGAGCTGCCGCACGACGTGCCGGTGCTTTACAATCCCCTCGACCTGCCGCTGTGCGTGCGGCATGTGCTGGAAGCGGTGCGACCGGGCCGGCTGGTGCTCGTCGAGGCGGAAATCTGGCCCAATCTACTGCACCATGCGCGCGCCTGGGGAGTGCCGGTCGCGCTCATCAATGCGCGCCTCTCGCCGCGCTCCGAGGGGCGTTACCGTCGCTGGCGGAAGGTGGTCGCGCCGATCTTCGCGCAACTCGACCGCGTCTTCGTTCCAGATCCCGAAGATGTCGGCCGCTGGAACGCGCTGGGCGTGGCGCGGGAGTGCCTCACCGTCACCGGCAGCTTGAAGCACGATTACGACACCGCGACCGCCGACCCGCGGACGGCGGATTTCGCCGCGCGGCTGCGCCGGGTCTGGTCCGTCGGGGATGACCGGCTGCCGCCGTTGTTTTTCGCCGCCAGCACGCATCCCGGCGAAGAGGCTGCGCTGGCCCGGGTGTATCTCCGGCTGCGGGAAGAATTTCCCGACCTGAAATTCCTCGTCGCGCCCCGCCACGCCGAACGCGCCGCGGAGGTGCTGGCCGAACTCGGCCGGCTCGACCTCCGGGTCGTGCGGCGTTCGCGCTGGGAAGACGCGGCCTTCATTCCACCCGCGGACGCCGACGCCGTGCTCATCGACACCACCGGCGAACTCCGTGCCTGGCAACCGCTGGCCGACGTCATCGTCATCGGCAAAAGTTTCCTCTCCACCGGCGGGCAGAATCCGGTCGAAGGCCTCGTCGCCGGACGGCCCGTGCTGGCCGGTCCGCACATGGAGAATTTCGGCCCGCTCATGCGCCGGCTGCTCGACCACCGGGCGATCATCCAGGTGGCCGATCTGGAGGCGCTGGCTCCCGCGG